>CAYMRG010000246.1:5857-7829 GCA_964392555.1 uncultured candidatus Brocadiaceae bacterium | reverse complement strand
CGCGCCGACCAGGAAGTTGATCAGCGCGACGATCGGGATGCCGTCGGCGCCGGCCTTCTCGATCAGCACCGGCACGTCCTCGAAGTGGACCGTGCGCGGACGGCGCACCGCCAGCGCGATGCCCACCACGAGGTCGCCGAGGAAACCGAGGATCGCGCGCGTGTGGCCGATCGCGCCGACCGCGAAGGTGCCGATGTCGTGCAGCAGGCCGAAGTGGCTCGGCGCCGGGCGATCGCACGGCGAACGGTCGCCGGTGTAGAGCGCCAGCAGGCGGGCCGCCGCGGCCGGCGGGTCGACGAAGCGCACGTCACCGCCGCCCTGCGCGTGCTCGCAGGCGATCGCCTGCAGCAGCGCCGCCGCCCCGCCGTCGAGGTGGTCGACGGCGCTGAGGTCGAGGTCGACGCGGCCGGCGGGCGGCAACGCGGCACGCAACTGCTCCCACAGCCGCGCCCCTTCGGCGAGCGTCAGGCGACCGCGCAACACCAGCCGCGGTCCGGCCGCACCCGGCTCTGCTGCGCTGAGCGTGAAGGCGCTGTGGGGCATGGACGGCCGGGCCGCCCTCGCGCTCAGGCCTTGCGGCCCTTGGGGTTGGCCGACTTCGCCTTCGCCTTGCCGGGCTTGGCCGGCTTGGCCGGCGCGATCACGCTCGACGCAGCCGCAGCCGCGGTCGTCGCGGCCTTGCCCGGCTCGCCGCGGTCCGCGGCGGCGGCCGCCACGCTGCCACGGCCCGCCTGGCGTGGCTGGCCGATCGCCGCCAACGTGCGGACCACCTGGTTCGGATCGAGCGCCGCCGGCCGCTGGCTGGCCAGCCGCACCAGGTCGTTGGTCGAAACGATGCCGAGCACGACGCCGCGCGCGTCGACCACTGGCAGGCGATGGACCTGCGCCTGCTGCATGGTGGCCAGGACGGCGGCGACCGGCTCGTCGGCGCGGCAGGTGCGAACGCTGCGGGACATCACCGCCGTGACCGGGATCTCGACCAGCGTCCGGCCCTGCGTGTAGCTGGCCATGCACAGGTCGCGATCGGTCACGACCCCGGCGAGCAGGCCGCCGGCGTCGACGATCGGGACGATCCCGCAGTCGTTCTCCCAGAGGATCCGGGCGACCGCGTCGAGGCGATCCGCGGTGCGGGCGACGCGCGGTTCACGGCTCATCACATCCTTGGCGTTCATGCCGCGATCCTGCCCGCGGCGGCGCGCTTCTGCGAGAGATTTCCGGGCCGCGCCGGGCCGCGGTTTCTCCGTGCGCGAGCCCGGCGCGGCAAGCACACTGCCGGGGTGACCGCCCCGGCTCCTTCGCATTCGGCTGCGCATCGGCCGCCCCGCCGCGCGGCGCGGGTCTGGGCCTGGGTCGTCTACGACCTGGCCAACACCGTCTACGCCGCAACCCTGACCTTCCTGTTCACGCCGTTCGTCGCCGACCAGGGCGGCCGCGAAGCGCTCGGCTACACGAACTTCGCCTCGATGGCGCTCGCCGGCTGCCTGGTGCCGATGTTCGGCGCCCTCGCCGACCACACCGCGCGCACCCGCCGCTACCTGGTCGTGGCGACGCTGCTGTGCATCGCGGCGATGCTCGGCTGGTCGTTCGACGGCAGCCGCGCCTGGCTGATCGGCTGCTTCTTCGTCGCCAACCTCGCCTACAACACCAGCCTGCTGTTCTACAACTCGCTGCTGCCGGCGGTCGCCGACGACGCCCACGTCGGCCGGGTCAGCGGCCTCGGCGTCGGCATCGGCTACTTCGGCACGATCCTGGTGCTGGCGGCGCTGCTGCCGCTGCCCGCGGCGCCGACGACCAAGTTCGCGCTCGCCGGCGGCCTGTTCCTGGTCGCCGCGCTGCCGTGCCTGCTGCTGGTCGCCGACCCGCGGCCGCCGCGCGCGGGCAGCTCGCGCGGCGCGATCGCGGCGGCGCTGCAGACGCTCGGCGCGACGCTGAAGGACCTGCCGCGGCGGCGCGCCCTGCTGTGGTTCCTGAT
>CAYMRG010000246.1:2466-5847 GCA_964392555.1 uncultured candidatus Brocadiaceae bacterium | reverse complement strand
CTGCCTGGTCGACGTGCTCAACACCGCGGTGCTGTTCTTCGCCGACTTCACGCTGCAGGTGTTCGCCGACCCGCTGCGGGAGCACGCGGTAGCGCTGTTCGGCCACGCGCTGGACGGCCAGGGCCTGCTGCTGGTGACCGGCCTCGCGCTGAACTTCCTGGCGCTGCCGTTCGGGGTGCTGCTCGGTCGCTTCACCGACCGCGCCCCGCTCGCCGTGATGCGACTCTCGGGTCTCGCGCTGTTCGGCGCGCTGGCCGGCGGCGCGCTGTTCGGCGGCACGAGCCTGGTCGGCTACCTGCTGACGCTGGTGGCACTCGGCGCGCTGGGACTCGCCGGCATCTGGACCGCCGGGCGCAAGGTCGTGCTGATCCTCGCGCCCCCCGAACGGGTCGGCGAGTACTTCGGCCTCTACGGCATCACCACCAAGCTGTCGGTCTTCGGCTCGGCGATCTACGCGTTCGTCGCCGAGCACGTCGGCACCAAGCCGGCGATGCTGGCGCAGGGCGTGCAGCTCGCGATCGGTCTCGGCTGTTTGGCGGTGGTCCGGTTGCCCGCGAACGGCGAGACTGGGCGCCCTGCATGAGCGACGACTCCGACGACCCGTCGACCGACCGGCCGCCCCGCGAAGCGCTGTGGCAGCGCGTCGTGGTTGGCTGCGCCGCCGGCCTGATCTGGCTGGTCGGCGCGCTGCCGGGCTGGCTCGCCTACGCGTTCGGCGACGCCCTGGCGGTGTTCTGGTACCTGTGGTGGCGGCTCAGCGACCCGTTCGGCCGGCGCAGCAAGGGCTACTGGCGCAACGTCGCGATCGGCTTCCGCGACGGCACGCCGCTCGGTCCGGTGCGGCCGCCACGGCATCTGTGGCGCTGGTCGCGGCACATCGCCTGGATCGCGATCGACTTCTGCCGCATGCGCAGGCTGACGGCGGCGAACCTGCGCGCGCACTGCGACCTGACCGAGTATCCGCAGCTCGCCGCGCTCTACGGCGAAGGCAACGGCCTGATCTTCGCGACCGGCCACGTCGGCGTCTGGGACGTCTCCGGCTACGCGGCCGGCATCCTCGGCCTGCCGATCACCTCGGTTTTCCGGCCGAGCCCGCTGCCGGCGCTGAACCGCCTGATCGCGCGGCTGCGCACCACCACCGGCCAGACGGTCGTCGCGCGCAAGAACGTGCTGTGGACGCTGAAGAAGGTGCTCGCCGACAAGCAGGTCGTCGGCCTGCTCAGCGACGGCGGCGGCAAGCACAGCTCGGTCGTCGTGCCGTTCCTCGGCACCGACGCGCGAACGGTCGCCACGCCGGCGCTGCTGCACCTCACGTCGGGCGCACCGATCGCCGTCGTCGCCGTGCTGCGGACCGGCCGCATGCGCTACCGCCTGCGCGTCTACGACGTCATCCGCCATCCGCCCGGCCCCGACCGCGAGGCCGACCTGCTGGCGATCACGGCCCGGGTCAACCGCGCGCTCAGCCAGGCGATCGCCGAAGCGCCCGAACAGTGGTTCTGGCAGAGCCGCCGGTTCCGCCATCGCCCGCCCGGCGAAGTGGCGTTGCCGAACGGCCTGCCGCCGCTGGCCGCGGCTGCGCACCCGGCAGCTGCCGGTCCGCAATCTTCATGAAGCCTTCACGGAGGACGACCTTGCTCTTCATGGAAAATCCACACACTGCTCGGCATATCCAAACCAAGCGACCCAAGGACCGACGCGCCATGCAGACCATCGCCCCCATCCTCTCCACCCTGACCCTCACCGGCTGCCTGGTTTTGGCCGGCTGCGGCGCATCCGCGGCCACGGAGATCGACAACCGTGGCTCGGACACCATGCTCGAAGTGGCCGGCGCGTGGGCGGAGGCCTACCACAAGGTGCAGCAGGACGTCGTCGTGTCGGTCTCGGGGGGCGGTTCCGGAACTGGCATCGCAGGCCTGATCGCGGGCGACGTGCACATCGCCAACTGCAGCCGCATGATGAAGGACAAGGAAGTCGCCGAGGCCAAGGCGCACGGCCACGACCCGGTCCTGCACAAGGTCGGCTTCGACGGCATCGCCATCTTCGTCCACAAGGACAATCCGATCGCGCAGATCACCCTCGACCAGCTGAAGGACCTGTTCGGCAGTGACGGCAAGATCAGCAAGTGGTCGCAGCTCGGCATCGACCTCGGCGGCGGGGACGCCGACCAGATCGTGCTGGCCAGCCGCCAGAGCAGCAGCGGCACCTACGAGTATTTCCGCGAGTCGGTGCTGGGCGGCGATCACGCGAGCTTCAAGCCTGAGTGCCGCAACCTGAACGGCAGCAAGGACGTCGTCGATTTCTGCGCCAAGACCAAGAGCGCCATCGGCTACAGCGGGCTCGCCTACGCCACGGACAAGGTCCGGATGGTCCCCGTGGTCGGCAAGAACGGCCAGCCGGTCGCGCCGTCGATCGACACGGTGATCGAAGGCGCCTACCCGATCTCCCGCCCGCTGTTCATGTACACGATCGGCGAACCGACCGGCGTCGTGAAGGACTACCTCGACTGGATCGTCAGCGACGCTGGCCAGCAGGTCCTGCAGAGCAAGGGCTACCCACCGCTTCGCAAGCTCTGATCGCCGGGCTCCGGCCGGCTGCCGGACGGTCGCACCCACCCTTCGCACTCGACGGCGAGTGCGCCACCGGCTCCGATTCCCGCCCTCCTCGACTACCGTGCCCAGCCACTACGAAGAGCGTCTCCAGAAGGACCTGGCCTGGATCCAGGAACTCGTCGGCATCGTCGGCAATGCGGTGACCCGCGCGCTCGACAACGCCTCGAAGTCGGTGCTGTCGCTCGACAAGGACCTCGCCGCCGACACGGTCATCGGCGATTACGCGATCAACCGCCAGACGCGTGAGCTCGACCGCCTCTGCCACGCGTTCGTCGCCCGCCACCTGCCGAGCGCCGGCCACCTGCGCTACGTGTCGTCGGTGATGCGCCTCAACATCGCCCTCGAACGCATCGGCGACTACGCCGCGACGATCTCGCGCACCGCCGCACAGCTCTCCACGCAGCCGCCCGCGATCGTCGTGCGCGACATCGAGATGATGAGCGAGCACGCGCGCCGCACGCTGACCGACGCGCTGCGCAGCTTCCAGACACGCGATGTGCAGGTCGCGCAGACCACGCTGAACTCCGCCGCCCAGTTCGCGCAGTACTTCGACAAGGTCTTCACCGACCTGGTCAAGGAAGGCGAGACGGCATCGCGGCCGATCAACGACCTGTTCTCGTTGCTGGCGACGTTCAACCGCCTCGAGCGCGTCATCCACCAGGCGAAGAACCTCTGCGAGGAGACGATCTTCGTCGCCACCGGCCGCACCAAGGGCGAGAAGACCTTCCAGATCCTGTTCGTCGACGCGAGCAACAGCGGCGCCAGCCAGCTG
>CAYMRG010000246.1:1044-2456 GCA_964392555.1 uncultured candidatus Brocadiaceae bacterium | reverse complement strand
TCCCGCAGTCCGGGACCTACCGCAGCGCCGGATGGACGCCCAGCGAAGAGGTCGACGCCGCCTACCGCCGGTTCGGCCAGACCGTCGGCATCGACCTGTCGAAGGCCTGGCCGACGCCGCTGTCGCGGCTGCACGAACAGCTCGACGACTACCAGCTCGTCGTCGGCCTCTCGCCAGACGCCCGCGAGAAGATCGGCAAGGTGCCGTTCCATACGACGGTCGTCGTCTGGCCGCTGGCGAACACCGAGGACCCCGAACAGACCTACCGCGAGATCACCCCGCGCGTCCGGGCGCTGATGGAGCGACTCCGCGGCGAGCAGGCGAGCTGACCGTGGCCGGAACGTCCAACCAGCCGGCGCCATCTGCCGACAAACGCCACGCCCACGCGCCGGCCTGGGCGGCCGCGCTCGATCGGCGGGACCGCGCCTGGTGGTTCGACTTCACCGCGCGCGCCGCCGTGTTCATCGGCGGCATCTCGGCGATCCTGTTCATCGCCGGCATCTTCGTCTTCATCGGCACGCAGGGTTTCGACTTCGCGGTCCACCGACTCGACTGGGCCGCCTTCCTGTTCGGCGATCGCTGGGAGCCGACCGTCAACCCGCCGCGCTACGGTGCGCTGCCGCTGTTGGCCGGAACGGCGTGGATCACCGTCGTCGCGATGCTGGTCGCCGTGCCGCTCGCGTTCGGCGCCGCGCTCTACATCGGCGAGTTCGCCACCGGCAAGCGCCGCGAGTGGCTGAAGATCCTGATCGAGCTGCTCGCGGCGATCCCCTCGGTGGTCTGGGGCGTCATCGGTCTGCAGGTGATGAAGCCGCTGATCCAGCAGGTGTTCGACGTCCAGGTGGGGCTCAACATCCTCAACGCCGGCATCATCCTCGGACTGATGGCCGCGCCGATCATCACGACGATCGCCGAAGACGCCCTGAAGGCCGTGCCCGACACCTACCGCGAGGCCGCCGAAGCGCTCGGCGCGTCCCGCTGGCAGGTGATCCGGAAGGTCGTGCTGCCCCACGCCCGCCCCGGCCTGTCGGCGGCGGTCCTGCTGGGCATCGGACGCGCGTTCGGCGAGACGATCGCGGTGCTGATGGCCAGCGGCCACCAGCTGATGATCCCGGACAGCATCTTCGATTCGGCGGCCACGATCACCGCCACGATCGCCGCGGAGCTCGGCGAAGCCGCGGTCGGCAGCGACCACTACCAGGTGCTGTTCGTGCTCGGCATGTGCCTGTTCCTGATCACGTTCCTGATCAACCTGACCGCCGACTGGATCGTCCGCGGCTCGCGGAGGCGACGGGGAAGCGACGCTCACCGCACATGAACCACAAATGAAAATACCCTTGAATCAACTCCGAACCGCTCTCGCCGTCACCGCCGTCGGCATCATCCTGGCCCTGGCGGGCCTCGAGGCGTGG
>CAYMRG010000246.1:0-1034 GCA_964392555.1 uncultured candidatus Brocadiaceae bacterium | reverse complement strand
GACTGGATCGTCCGCGGCTCGCGGAGGCGTGCATGAGCGGCGGCGATTTCCGCGCCACGACGCACGAGCGACGCACCCTGTTGATGCAGCGGCTCGCGCGCACGCTGCTGCTGGCGATCGCCCTGATGCTCCTGGTGCCCGTCGTGGTCATCCTCGGCGTGCTGATCATCGAAGGCGCGCCAGGGCTGTCGTGGTCGTTCTTCACGACCGCACCGACCCGCAACGGCGCAGCCGGAGGCATTGCGCCGGCGTTGGTCGGAACGATCTGGCTCACGGCCGGCGCCCTGCTCATCGCGCTCCCGCTCGGCGTGGCGGCGGCGATCTACCTCAGCGAGTACGCGCGCGACAACTGGCTGACCCGCGTCATCAACATCGCGATCGTGAACCTGGCCGGCGTGCCGTCGATCGTCCACGCGTTGTTCGGCGTCGGCGCATTCGTCTATTTCCTGGGCTTCGGCAAGTCGATCCTCGCGGCGAGCTGCACGCTGGCCGTGATGACCCTGCCGGTCGTGATCGTCGCGACGCGCGAGTCGCTGCAGGCCGTGCCGAAGGCGTTCCGCGAGGCGTGCTGGAACATGGGTGCGACGCGCTGGCAGACGATCTGGCGCGTGGTGCTGCCCAACTCGGGCAGCGGCATCCTCACCGGCCTGATCCTGTGCGTCTGCCGCGCCGTCGGCGAGACGGCGCCGATCATGTTCACCGGCGCCGTGTTCCTGCGGGCCCTCTATCCCCACAGCGTCTTCGACAAGACGATGGCGCTGTCGCTGCACCTCTTCAACGTCTCGACCCAGGTCAACGACGTCCCGCGGCACGTACCGTTCTCGGTCGCGCTGACGCTGATCCTCGTCGTGCTCGCGATGAACGGCATCGCGATCTTCTTCCGCATGCGCCTGCGCGGGAGGAAGAAGTGGTGACCGGCGCCGCGCTGCTGACGGTCCGCGACCTGTCGATCCGCTACGGCGACAAGGTCGCGCTGCAGGGCGTCGACCTCGACGTCCGGCAGCACGAGATCTTCGGCATCATCGGCCCGGCCA
>CAYMRG010000245.1:1040-7858 GCA_964392555.1 uncultured candidatus Brocadiaceae bacterium | reverse complement strand
GGCCGACGGCGTCGCGCACGGACTCGTCGTCGACCTTCAGGAACTTGATCGCGTAGTCCTTGCCGATCGACTCCTTGCGGGCCTTGAAGACCAGTCCGAACATCCCGCCGCCGAGCTTGTTGACGATCTCGAAACCGGCGATGTAGCCGGGCTTCCGGAAGTTCCGGTAGAACGCCTCCCAATCCACCCGGGGGGTGGTCGGCTGTGCGGGTTCGGTGCGGTGGGCCTCCATCTGCGCCGTCACGATGCTACACCAGGAACGCGAGGACCGGCAGCGCGAGGCCGCCGAGGAAGCCGATCGCACGCAGGCGACCGGTCATGTAGCCGCGCGACAGGCGGTCGAGCCAACCGACCGCCAGCGCCATCACGATCCAGCCAGCGGCGACGCCGCCGTACTTGACGGCCGTCGTGCGCTCGAGCCGCCGCAGGCGGTTCTTCAGGTCCCGCTCGCCGCGCTGCACCGCCCGCGGCTCTTCGGTGACCCACAGCGTCGTCTGGTAGCTGCTGCCGAACTCGTGTTCGCGCTGGCGATCCTCGCGGTCGACGACCTTCACCAGATCGTCGATCGGCAGGTCGGCGAGCCAGCGGCGGACGGCTTCCTGCGCGAGGAAGTCGGGCAGCCAGAAGGGGCGGTGCTGGTCCAGCGCCTCGTCGGCGCGCAGACTCCAACCGTCGCGGACGTGCTCCTCGGCCTTGCGGCGCGCCGAAGCGAACGCAGCAGCCGGGTCGAGCTCGGTTTCGCCGCGGACCGCCACGGCATCGGCAGGGTGCACCTGCGGCCCTTGGGGCGCCTGCGGGGCACCGCCGACCACGAACCACGAGAGCAGCAATCCGAGCATGGGCACCTCCTGAAGTGCGCCCTACGGCTCACCGCGGGACTATTCGCAGGCGGCGCCGATTTCGCCGCGCCCGGCCCGCACGCCGCGCCCTGGCAACGCGCCGCCGGCTCGCGGGAGCGGGTCAGAGGGACGGCCGCCAGGGTTGCAGCACGAAGGTGATCCCCCCCGCCTCGACCACCTGCCCCGCGCTCAGCGGGTGCTCGCCGCGGAACGGCGCACCGTCGATCGTGCCGCCGGCGTCGCAGGCGATCCGCATGTGGCCGGCGCTGGTGGCGAACACCTCGACCTCGGCGCTGGCGCGCGCCACCCGGACATGCGCATCGGGCGCCGCGCCGAGCAGCAGCCGGCCGTCGCGACCGCGATCCTTCATCAGCAGGACCCGATCGGTACCGGCGACCTGGAAGCCGCCCTGCAGCGCCAGGCGCGCGGTCAGCGAGCGCGCCGACGGCACCTGGTAGACGAAGGCGAAGCTGCTGCCCAGTTCGACGCGGTCGCCGCTGGTCAGGGTGTGCTGCCGGCCGGCCCGGCCGCCGACCCGCACCTCGCCCTCCTCGGCGACCACGACGTCCTGCATGCCGCCGTGGAACGACATGCTGCGGCGGATGCTGGCGTGGCGCCCGGCGAGGTTCGCCAGGATCGGCAGGTCGGCACAGCTCTGGCGAACGTTGCCGAGCATCACCGTCTCGCCGCGCAGCACCAGGTGTTCGCCGCCTTCGTCGACGCGCAGCAGGAAGGCACCTTCGAGCCCCTGCGCCTTCGCCAGGTCCTTCTTCATGTCGTAGATCCGGGTCCGCAGCAGCGCCTGGGTCGGCGGCATCGCCGCGAGCTTGCGCTCGGCGCCGGCGTAGTCGCGTTCGCGGACGAGGTCCGCGGCGCGGTCGAGCGCGGCGGATTGCGTTCGCACGGCCGCGAGCTGGTCGCGCAGCGGCCGCAGCTCCGGCTGCTCCGCCCACTGCTTGCCGGCTTCGTCGGCCAACCGCTCTGCTTCGGCGAGATCGCGACCGGCCAGCGCGCGGCTGGCTTGGGCCACGAGCTCGGCCGCCGCCGCGAGCAGCGCGTCGTCGAGCCCGCGCAACCGTTGCGCGTTGCGCGCGAAGTCGGGCCGCACCGCGGCCAACGCATCGAGCCCCGCGAGCAGCGGCGCGAGCGGCGCGAGCCGACCGTCCTCGACGACCAGGTCGCCGCAGCGCACGATGCGATCGCCGAGCGAGCACAGCCGGGCATCGCAGCGGTCGGGGGCCAGCAGCTGCTGCCGCCCCGCCACCAGTTCACCGAGCCGGGCCGGCAACGCGCCGAACTCCTGCTGGCCGATTTCGGCGGCGACGGTCTCGACGGTCGCCAGGGCCGCCAGCTCCGCCTCGACGGCGGCGATCACAGCGGGCAGTTCCTCGTGGTCGACCTGCACCTTGGCGAGCTGCTGCAGGCGGGCGAGGCAGTGGCGAACGCCCTCGGTGCCGACCGCCCCCCGGGTGTGCAGCGCCACCCGGATCTCGCCGAGCCCGCGGTCGACGAGCGCCATCCGGCTCCGCGCGTCGGCGGCCACCTGCTGTGCTTCGGCGACGATGCGGGCGCTGCCACCGAGGGCCAGGGCGCCGGCGCAGGCGGCCCGCAGTCGGCCTTCGCGCGCGGCGGCGCGAACAAGCTCGAGACGTCGTTCGAGGTCGGCGACACCGGCCTCGACCAGGGCCAGATCGCGGCGAGCACCTTCGTGCATGGGATCCTCCGCCAGGATGTCCGCGAGCCGGGCACGCGCGGTATCGAGCTGGCCATCGTCGAGCATCGTCCGGATGGCGGCCATCTGTGTCGCCTGGGCGCGTCCGGCCGCGAGCCGCGCACCGATCGCCTCGGCGAGGCGCTCCGCTCCGGCGGCATGCGCAGCGGCAACGGCGGCGGTCGCCGCCGCGTCATCCGGGCCCGCAGCACCACAGCGCTGCAACGCCGCGACCAGGCTGCGCTCCCGAGCACCGAGGGCAAGGTCTTCACCACCGCAAGCCAGGGCGACCGCCATGCCGAACGCCGGGTCGCCGGCGTCGCGCAAGGCGCTCGCCACGGCGAGGCCGACGTCGCGGCGCACCGCGGTTGCTTCGACCGCACCGAGCTGGGCCGCCGTCGCCAACGCCGCGCGCACGGCCGCGGCAGCCGCCTCGCCGTCCGCGGTCGCCAGCCGTTCGCGCAACGTCGCGAGATGCGAACCGGCTCGCACTGCGGCGATCCGGCCGCGCACACCGGCAACCAGCGAGCAATCGCGATCGAGCGTCTCGGCCTTCGCCAGCAGGTCTTCGGCCACCGACCACTGGCCGGCATCGACCGCGGCCGCAGCCGCGGCGCACTGGGCGCTGGCGCGCTGCCGTCGTTCGGCGAGCTGACCGGCCAGGGCCTGGCCTGCAGCCCCGAGGGCAGCGATCGCCAGTTCCGCCTCGTCGCAGGCGCCGGTGGCCAGCAGGCGGCGCGCCGCGGCCAGGCCGTCGCGCTCCCGATCCGCCGCGGTCACCCGTTCGGCCGCGAGCCCGGCCGCGGCGGCCTCGACCGCGGCGAGTTCGGGACTCGGACCGGCCGTCGCGAGCAGGCGCAGCACGCCTTGCGCCGCCGCCAGATCGCCCGCCGCCAGCCGCCGGCGGGCGCGTTCGAGCAGCCCGCGCCGGGCCTGGTTGCGAACGTCTTCGGCCCGGCGATCCCGGACGATCAGCGGGTCCTGGGCGAGGGTCAGCGCGTCCTCGAGACGACCCTCACGCAGCGCCTTGTTGGCCCTGGCCAATCTGATGAAGCGATCGAACATGCGGAACCCGGCCCGTCACGGCACCGCACCCGGCGCCACCGCGCAGCCAAACATGCCTTGCGCAGACGGCCGAGACTATTGCCAGGTCGTGGCTATTGCCAAGCGGCCCGCAACACGCTCTCGCCGGTCGCCCGGGCGTCCCGCAGGCAGGCCTCCGCCACCATCAGGAAGGCGCGCCGGTCCGCGATCTCGGTCGCCGGCACCGTCGCCAGCCCACCGACCGGCCGCAGCGACGGGTCGTCCGGCAGCCGCTCCCGCAGGGCGGCGAGGATCCGTTCGCCGAGCACCCGGGCCCCCGCCGTCCCCGTCCCGGGCATCAGGAACAGGAACACGGTCGGCGAGAACCGCGCCAGCACGTCGATGTCGCGGCACTCGTTGAGGAACACCCCGGATGCCTCGGCCAGCAGCGCCCGGCGATCGCTCTCGCCGAGCCCGAGCAACCCGGGACCGAGTTCGAGCAGCAGCAACGACAACGGCTGGTGGAAGCGCATCGCCCGCTTCCACTCCTCGTCGAGCTTCAGCGTCGCGTAGGCCCCGTCGAACAGACCCGTCTCGGGATCCTGCAACCGATGCAGCAGCGAGTCCTCCCGTTCGTAGCGCAGCAGGCGCTGCCGGACCGACTCCCCCTGCCCCGACGCCTCGACCTTCGCTTCGAGCCGCTCGAGCAACCCGGCGGTCGCCGGCCGCCGCGCCGCCGGCGTCGGCGACAGCGCCGAGACATCGACGCGGCCGTCCGGTGCGATGCGCAGCACGCCATCGGCGAGGCAGAAGCGGGCGATCTCGATGCCGGTGGCGTCGTCCTCGGCGAGCGCGACGAACACCGAAGCACCAGCCCGGCGCCAGGCGCGCACGGCGCCGAACACGTGGCCGCCGCCGAACGAGCCGAGCGCGCTGCCGCCGACGCCGATGTCGATGACGACGAGGTCGCCAGCCGCCGCCGATCGAGCGTCGCTGGTCGCAGCCGGCTGGCCGAGCGCGGCCGCAACCGGCGCGGCGACCCCGTCGCGCGCCCCCACCCAGAACCACCGCTTCGTCATGTCGTCCTCCGGTCGGATCAGGCTTCGAGCCCGCGCGCTACGTCGTCGGGGAAATCTACGTTGCTGAACACCGACTGCACGTCGTCATGGTCGTCGAGCGCGTCGATCGCCTTGACCAGACGCTGGGCGATCGCGAGGTCGGCGACGGCGACCCGCTGGGTCGGCACATGCGCCAGTTCCGCCTGCCGCAGCGCGATGCCGCGACCGGTCAGCCGATCGTGGACCTCGGCGAACTCGCCCGGCGCGCAGTAGATGACGAACGTGTCGCCATCGGCCGCGAAGTCCTCGGCGCCGACTTCGAGCACCAGCTCGAGCAGCGCATCCTCGCCGAGCGGCCGACTCCGTTTGCCGGCCTTCGGGTCGGGGACGATCGGATCGAGAACGAAGCGCCCGCGTCGCGTGAACATCCAGCCGACCGCGCCCGACGTGCCGAGGTTGCCGCCGTACTTGTCGAGGATGCCGCGGACATCTGCGGCGGTGCGATGGCGGTTGTCGGTCAGGATCTCGAGCATCAACGCGACGCCGCCGGGACCGTAGCCCTCGTAGAGCACTTCCTCGTAGTTGCCGAGATCGCCCTCGCCGGTGCCCTTGCGGATCGCGCGATCGATCGCGTCCTTCGGCATGCTGAGGACGCGGGCCTTCTCCATCGCCAGCCGCAGGCGCGGATTGCCATCGGCGCTGCCGCCACCTTGCCGGGCCGCAACGGTGATCATCCGCGACAGCTTGGCGAACGTCTTCGCCCGCTTGCTGTCGACCCGGTCCTTGCGGAACTTGATGTTCGAGGAATGGGAGTGACCAGCCATGGCGCAAACCGGCCTGTCGCACGCACGAGCCGCGCGCGACAGCTGCCACCGCGCGACGGCCACCACCGCGCGCCAGCCACCATCGCGCGACAGCCTATACTCACACGACGTCGATCAGCGCTTGCTGAACTGCGTCGAGCGGCGCGCCTTGTGACGGCCGTACTTCTTGCGTTCGACCTCGCGGGAGTCGCGGGTCAACAGGCCGTTCTCGCGCAGGACCCTGTCGAAGTTCTCGTTGTCCTTGCGCAGCGCACGGGCGATGCCCAGGCTGACCGCACCGGCCTGGCCGGTGATGCCGCCGCCGGTCAGGTTCGCCCAGATGTCGACGCTGTTGCGCGTCTCGGTCACGACCAGCGGCTGCAGGGCCGTCCGGCGCGTGTCCTCGGTGCAGAAGAACGTGTCGAACTCCTTGCCGTTGACGACGAACTTGCCGGTGCCGGGCTTGATGCGAACGCGAGCGGTCGCGGTCTTGCGGCGACCGGTGCCCCAGGTGTACGGGTTGTTGACTGCCACTTGCGGTTTCCTTTCGACTTCGAGCGTTACTTGTGGGCCGTCGGCTTCTGCGCGGCGTGCGGGTGGGCATCGCCGCTGTAGACCTTGAGACGGCTGATCATGCGGCGCGCCAGCTGGTTCTTCGGCAGCATGCGACGCACCGACAGCCGGATCAGCTCGTCCGGCGCCTTGGCCAGGTAGTCCTCGAGCTTGATGCGGCGCAGACCACCCTGGTAGCCGGTCCAGTAGGTGTACTCGCGGCTCGCGGCCTTGTCGCCGGTGACCTTGACCTGGGCGGCGTTGATGACGATCACGCCTTCACCGACCAGCATGTACGGGGTGTAGTCCGGGCGGTGCTTGCCCATCAGGATGGTCGCGATCTCGGTCGCCATGCGGCCGAGGGTGCGGCCCTTGGCATCGACGACGCGCCAGGTGTTCATGGCGGCGTGGCGAGTGGCAACGGTCGCGAGCGTGGTCTTGGTCATGGAGAGTCCTGCAGCGCGGACGGTCGGCGCGAACGCCGGGCGCGTCCAGAATGAGGGCGAGAATGCTAGCGGGCGGCAGATCGGAGTCAACCAGGTAGATACGGACAGCGCCAGAGCCGGCGCTGCGCCAGACTCTGGCCGCCCGCCGCCAGGCACCTCGCCAAGGTCGGACCAGGGCAGTCGAGCAGGCAGCGGGGCCGACCCGGCCGACGCGCGGAGGCCGGCTCGCCGCGTTGCGGCGTCCCGGCAGGCACTGCCCCGGGTCGCGCCGTCTCCAGCGAGCCGGCTAGAACTGGCGGATGCTCATCGTGTTGGTCAACTGACCGCCGGCCACGGCGAAGGCGCCGGTCTCGTACTTCGCGATCCAGATGCGGATCAGGTTGCGC
>CAYMRG010000245.1:0-1030 GCA_964392555.1 uncultured candidatus Brocadiaceae bacterium | reverse complement strand
GCCCTTCGCGCTGCATCGTCCGGTCGCCGTCGAGGGTCAGCTCGTGGCTCGTGCGACCCGGCCGGATCTTGCGGGCCACGATGCCCCAGATCAGCGACAGCTTCTGCATCGTTCGGCTGGACGGCGTGAAGGCCAGCACGTGCGTCGGTGGCCGTTCGCCGGCCAGCATCCGGGCCGTCGTGCCGGTCTCGGTGTAGACCGCGATCACCCGCGCGCGCGCCTCGAACGCCGCGTACGCCGCGGCGCGAACCGTTGCCGCGGTGATCGTGCTGGCCGCGGGCGCATCGCGCCGCCGGCGATCGCCGATCCCCGCATAGACGTCGCGCTCGGCCGTGCGCACGATCTTCTCCATGATCCGCACACTGCGGATCGGGTGCTTTCCGGAGGCGGTTTCGCCCGACAACATGACGGCGCTCGTGCCATCGTAGATCGCGTTGGCGACGTCCGAGGCTTCGGCGCGCGTCGGGCGCGGGTTGAGCACCATCGACTCGAGCATCTGCGTCGCCGTGATCACCGGCTTGCGCGCCTGGTTGGCCAGCTGGATCAACCGCTTCTGCACGCCCGGCACGGCCTCGGCCCCCATCTCGACGCCCATGTCGCCACGCGCCACCATCAGGCCGTCGGCCTCGGCGAGGATCGAGGTGATGTTGCGGACCGCTTCGGGTCGCTCGATCTTGGCGATCACCTGGGCATCGGACTTCTGTTTGGCGATGTGCCGCTTGAGCTGGCGCACATCGTCGGCGCTGCGGACGAACGACAAGGCGACGAAGTCGACCTCGTTGGCGAGCACACAGCGCAGGTCGTCCAGATCCTTCTTCGACAGGCAGCTCGCCGAGACCTCGCTGCCGGGCAGGTTGATGCCTTTGAACTGGTGCAGCATGCCGCCGTAGACGACACGCAGCCGGATGCACGGCCCCTCGACGCGCAGCGCGCGCAGCTCCAGGTTGCCGTCGTCGAGCAGCACGCGCTCACCGGGGCGCACGTCCTCGGCCAGGCCGCGGTAGCCGGTGCCGATCCGCACCGTGCCATC
>CAYMRG010000244.1:7201-7863 GCA_964392555.1 uncultured candidatus Brocadiaceae bacterium | reverse complement strand
CGCGAGTACGGAAACACGCCGAGCCGTTCGAAGCGGTAGTCGGTGACGAGCGAACGCATCGCCGCGAAGTCCTCGTCGCTCTCGCCGGGGAACCCGGTGATCAGCGTGCTGCGCACCGCGATGCCGGGCACTTCGATGCGCAGGCGATCGAGGATGCCGCGCACCTGATCACTCGACACGCCGCGCTTCATCGCGCGCAGCATCGGCGAGCTGATGTGCTGGATCGGGATGTCGAGGTACTTCACCGCCTTCGGATGCTCGCGCAGGAAACGCGTCAGCTCCGGCGCGACGGTGTGCGGGTAGGCGTACATCAGCCGGATCCAGGCGATGCCGTCGACGTCGCCGAGGCGCTCGAGCAGCTCGTGGATCAGGCGCTGTTTCGCGAAGTCGAGGCCGTAGGCGGTGCTGTCCTCGGCGACGACGACCAGCTCCTTGATGCCGGCCGCGGCGAGGTTCTGCGCCTCCTCGACCAGCACGTCGATCGGCTTGCTGCGGTTGCGCCCGCGCATCTGCGGGATCGCGCAGAACGTGCACTTGTGGTCGCAGCCCTCGCTGATGCGCAGGTAGGCGAAGCTCTTCGGCGTCAGCAGGACGCGCTTGCTGTCGCTGCGCGGCCCCTTCGGCTTGCCGCCGTCGACGGTCGCGACCCAGCGCCGCGTCGA
>CAYMRG010000244.1:1333-7191 GCA_964392555.1 uncultured candidatus Brocadiaceae bacterium | reverse complement strand
GACGATCTTGCGCACGACGGCCGGCACGCCCGAGTAGTCGGACAGGCCGAACACGCCGTCGAGCTCGGGGATCGACTCCTTGAGCTGCTCGCCGTAGCGCTGCGCCAGGCAGCCGACGGCGATCACGCCCTTGAGGTTGCCCTCTTCCTTGAGCCGCGCGACCGACAGGATTGTGTCGATCGACTCCTGCTTGGCGGTCTCGATGAAGCCGCAGGTGTTGACGACGACGACGTCGGCGTCCTCGGCGTCCTGCACGACCTGCAGCCCCTCCTCGACCACGTGGCCGAGCAGCACCTCCGAGTCGACGAGGTTGCGCGCACAGCCGAGGCTGATCAGGGAGACGCGGATCGCTTCGTTCACGGATCGAAGGCGGCAGCGCGGAACGGGCCCGAGCGGACCCGTCCCGCGCCATCACCGCTGCGGCATCACTGCGGCTTCTGCTGGACGACCCACACCTTGACGGTCGCTTCGACCGTCGCGTGCAGGTGCACCGGCACGTCGAACACACCGATCTCCTTGAGCGGCTGCTCGAGGCGGACCTGCTTGTCGTCGATGCGGATGCCCTTCTCGCGCAGCGCCGCGGCGATGTGCGTGCCGGTGACCGACCCGAACAGGTGGCCTTCGGCGTTGGCGCGGCCCTCGATCGTCACCGATGCCTCGGCGATCTTCGCGGCCAGGTCCTTCATGTTCTGCACGCGGGCCTGCTCCTCGGCGAGGGCCTGGGCGCGCGCGCGCTCGATCTCGGCGACGTTGCTCTTGGTGACGAGCACCGCCATGCCCTGGGGCAGGAGGTAGTTGCGGGCGAAGCCCGGCTTGACCTTGACGACGTCGCCGGTGCGGCCGACGTGCTCGATGTTCTGCTTGAGCAGGATTTCCATGGCTCAGATCCTCCCCACGAACGGCAGGAGGCCGATGATGCGCGCGCGCTTGATCGCATTCGCCAGCAGGCGCTGGTTCTGACCGGAGAAGCCGGTGCGCTTGCGCGACTGGATGCGGCCGTTGGCCGACACGAATTTGGCCAGGTAGGCGACGTTCTTGTAGTCGAGCGGCTCCTCGGGCAGCACCTCGCGGCGCCGGGCACCGAAGCGGCCGAACTTGCTGCGGCGCGGGCCACCATCGCGGCCGCCGCCATCGCGACCACCGCCATCACGGCCACCGCCACCACCGAATCCGCTGGAGTTCGAAGTCATGCTCATGGGTCAGCTCTCCGTCTCGGCCGGAGCCTCGGTCGGGGTCTCGGGTTCGGCCGCCGGCTCGGGTTCGGGCTCGGGGGCATCCGGCGCGTCGTCCTGCGGGATCGCGTTGACGTCGAATTCGGCCTCCGGCTCGTACGCCGTCTGCGGCACCTCGTCGCAGTCGACGAGCAGGTAGCGCAGCAGCGACTCGTTGAACTGCAGGTCGCGGCGGATCGCGCTGACGGTCTGCGTGTCGGCCGCGAAGTACACCAGCAGGAACGTGCCCCGCTGCTGGCCCTTGATCGAGTAGGCGAGCCGGCGCTCGTCCCAGCGGCGATCGCTGAGGATCTTGGCGCCATGCTTCTTGAACAGGCCGGTCACGGCGTCCTTCGCCGGCTGCCAGCCCTTGCGGACCTCCCGGTTGTCCAGGAGGCACATGCATTCATAGGTGCGCGTGCGTTGCAACTTCATTCTCCCGGGCGCTTGCCCGAATCGTTTCGTTCGGCACCTCGCGCCTCGTCGGCGTCCGGTGCATTGAAGGTTCCCATCAAGTTCTGCAGATCCGCTCCGCCCAGCCACTGCGTGGCACAATCGGCGGCGCGGTCCACCATGCGACCGAGAACCTCACGTTCCTCCGGGAGGAATGGAGCCAGGACGTAGTCCGGCCAGTCGGCCGCACGCAATCCTTCGGTCCCGCGGCCCGCGCCCGTGCGCGCACCATCGGGTTGCCCGATACCGAGACGGAGACGGGGAAACGCGTCCGTGCCCAGCGACTGCTGGATGGACTTGAGGCCGTTGTGGCCCCCTGCGCTCCCCGACGGCCGGATACGCATCCGGCCCAGCGGTAGGTTCAGGTCATCGACGATCACAAAGAGCGAATCCGGCTGCCGCCCTGCATGACGCAGCAGCGGTGCGGCGACCTCGCCGGACAGGTTGACGTAGGACTGCGGCTTCACCAGCAGGAACGAACGTCCTTTCTGGCGACCCTCGCAGACCTTCGCCTTCACCTTGCCCGAGAAGACCCGCGCACCATCGTCCGCGTGCCGTTCGAGCCGGGTGAAGCCGAGCCCCAGACGCTGGGCCACGCGGTCCAGCACCATGAACCCGATGTTGTGTCGGGTGTCCTCGTATTCGGGACCGGGGTTGCCGATGCCGAGGAGGATGCGATGCCAGCCCATGGCTGCGTCGAAGGGGCAGAAAGACTACGCGGCGGCCGGCCGCCGGGCAAGTACTGCCCGGGCCCGACCACCGCCGGACCTCACGACTTCGCCGGCGGGGTGGCCGCAGCCGCACCCGCGGCCGGCGCCGCCGCCGCGTCGGCCGCAGGGGCGGCCGGCGCGAGATCGACGATCACGGCCTTGGCGACGTGGCAGACCGGCGTGTTCGGCGGCGTGACCAGGGTCACACCGGCCGGCAGCACGACCTGTCCGGCCGTCAGGTACTGGTCGATGTCGAGCGCGCTGATGTCGTGCTCGATCTCCTCCGGGATCGCCGTCGGCAGACAGCGCACCGTGATGACCAGGTGGTCCTTGTTGAGCGCGCCACCCTTGCCGAGGCCGACCGGGTAGCCGAGCAGCGTCACCTCGACCTCGGCGTCGATCTCCTTGGTGAGATCGATGCGCTTGAAGTCGGCGTGCACCGGGCGATCGGTCGTCGCGTGCCAGGAGACCTCCTGCAGGAACGCCGCCTGCGGCGCGCCGGCGATCTCGAGCTGGAACACCTTGTGGTGCGCCTTGACGTGCTGCTCGAGCTCCCATTCGGAGATCGAGACCGGGAGCGGCTCCTTGCCGTCGCCGTAGACGACGGCGGGCAGCCAGCCCTGCTTGCGCAACTGGGTGACCTGGTTGCGACCCAGCGCGGTGCGGCGCTCGGCCTTCATGGTGACGACTTTCATATTGCTACCTCTCTGGAATCCGGATCTGGGTCGGTGGGCTTGGTTCGCTCGAAGGAACGAGCTTCTGGTGCGACGCTCAGCGCTCGCTCTCGAACAGCTTGCTGACGCTCTCGCTGCGGTGGATGCGGTCGATGGCACGCGCCAGCAGGTGCGCCATCGAGACGACCTCGAGGCGCTGGATCTTCTTGTCCTGCAGCGGCACGGTGTCCGCGAACAGGATCTTCTCGACGTCGGCCTTGTTGAGGCGCTCGACCGCGTTGCCGCTGAGCACGGCGTGGGTCGCGATGATGAACACCTTGCGCGCGCCCTTCTCCTTGACGATGCGCGCGGCGTCGACGATCGAGCCGCCGGTGCTGACCATGTCGTCGACCAGCAGCACGTCGCGGTTCTTGACGTCGCCGATGACGTGTTCGATCACCGTCTGCTCGCCGCTGATGCGCCGCTTGTCGATGATCGCGAGGTCGCAGCCGAGGTCCTTGGCGTAGGCGCGCGCCAGCTTGGTGCCGCCGATGTCCGGCGACACGACCATCACGTCCTTGGTCTCGAGCTGGCGGACGCGATCGATGACGACCGGCCGCGCGTAGAGGTGGTCGACGGGGATGTCGAAGAAGCCCTGGATCTGCGCGGCGTGCAGGTCGACCGCGACGACGCGGTTGTAGCCGGCGGTGGTCAGCAGGTTGGCGACGAGCTTGGCGTTGATCGGCACGCGCCCCTCGTCCTTCCGGTCCTTGCGCGCGTAGCCGAAGTACGGGATCACCGCGGTGATCCGGTCGGCCGAGGCGCGGCGCAGGCAGTCGGCGAACGACAGCAGCTCGAACAGGTTCTCGTGGACGTTCGGACAGGTCGGCTGCACGACGAACACGTCGGCGCCGCGCACGTCGCACTCGACCTTGAGGTTGATCTCGCCGTCGGGGAAGCGGGCCAGCGATGCGGCGCCGAGCGGCACGCCCATGTACGCGCAGATGTCCTGCGCGAGCTTCGGGTGCGCCGTGCCGGTGAACACACGCAAGCGATCGCCACGCATCTCAGTGCCCTTCCTTGGCCGGAACGGCCGCACGCTTCTTCTTGTAGACGGCGGGCACGCCGGCCCAGATCTCGCCCTCGCCGATCACGGTGTCGCGCTTGACGATCGCGCCGGCCGCGGTCATCGAGAACGCGCCGAGCTGGCTCGGCGCGACGATCACCGTGCCGCTGCCGACGAAGCAGCGCTCGCCGATCACGGTCGGCGACTTGTGCACGCCGTCGTAGTTGGCGGTGATGGTGCCGGCGCCGATGTTGGCCTTCGCGCCGATCGTCGCGTCGCCGAGGTAGGTCAGGTGCTTGGCCTTCGCGCCGGGGCCCATCGTCGTCTTCTTCGCCTCGACGAAGTTGCCGATCTCGGCGCCGTCCTCGAGCACGGTGCCGGCGCGCAGGTGCGCGAACGGCCCGACGTCGCACTTCTGGCCGATCCGACAGCCGGCGCCGATCACGGTGCACGGCCGGATCGTCGTGTCGGCGCCGATCGCGACGCCGTGGTCGATCCAGGTCGTCGCCGGATCGAGGATCAGCACGCCGCTCTGCAGGTGTTCGAGCAGGATCCGCTCCTGCATCACGGTGCGCGCGATCGCCAGGTCGGCCAGCGAATTGACGCCGAGGATCTCGCTCGGGTCTTCGGCTTCGAGCGTCGGGACGTCCCTGCCGCCACCCGCGAACTGCGCGACCGCGTCGGTCAGGTAGTACTCGCCCTGCGCGTTGTTCGGCTTCAGCTTCGCGAGCGCCGGCCGCAGCGCCTCGCTGTCGAAGCAGTAGAAGCCGGCGTTGATCTCGTCGATGCCGCGCTCGTCGTCGCTGCAGTCGCGCTCCTCGCGGATGCCGACGAAGCGGCCGTCGTCGTCGCGCAGGATGCGGCCGAGACCGGTCGGATCCTCCGGATACGCGGTCAGTACCGAGCACGCGGCGGCGCCGCGCAGCTCGCGCAGTTCGCGCAGCGTCGCGGTCGTCATCAGCGGGCAGTCGCCGTAGATCACGAGCACGTCGCCGCGGAAGTCGGCGAGCGCCGACATCGCGACCTGCACCGCGTGGCCGGTGCCCTTCGGCGCGCCCTGGTCGACGAACGTCAGGCTCGCGAACATGCCGGCGCACGCGGCCTGCAGCTCCTGCTCGACCCGCTCCTTCTGGTGGTGCAGCACCACCACGGTCCGCGCCGGCTCGAGCGGCGCCACCGCCGCCAGCGCCGAGGTCGCCAGGGTCCGGCCGCAGAGCGGCAGCAAGACCTTGGGCATGCTGACCTTGGTACGCTTGCCAAGGCCGGCAGCCAGGCAGACGACGGCCAGCGGTCGGGACATGAGGGGAGGGCTCGGGGAGGAAAGGGGGCGAGGATTGTGCGGACCACCCCCCGCTCGGTCAAGGGCGGAATGGCGCCGACAACTCCTCCCCCAACGGGTTGCCGGCCGCCGCATCGATCCCGAACGCCTGGCGGCCCCAATCCGGCCGCGCGGCCGTGACGATCAGAACTGCCGCTGCTCGCAGGTCGTCCGGAACCAGCCCTCGATCGGGTCGATACCGAGCGCCGTGAAGCGCATCAGCGCCCCGGTGAAGATGCCCGGCGGCACCGTGAACACCTTCACCAGGTTGGGCGAACCGGTGCTGCCGGTGCCCGAGTAGGAGACGAAGTTGAACAGCCCGGTCGCGTCCTCGAACACCAGCGACTGCGGCGCGAACGGGTCGACGCACAGCGTCCCGACCGGCGTCGACACCGGCGGCGCGCCGGGGAACCCCAGCATCAGGATGTAGGGGATGGTCGGCGGCGT
>CAYMRG010000244.1:0-1323 GCA_964392555.1 uncultured candidatus Brocadiaceae bacterium | reverse complement strand
GACGATCGACACGACCAGCAGGTTGCCGGCCGGCGTCACGGTCATCTTGCGCGAGAACAGCTTGACGCTCGGCGGGAACAGCTCGCCCGCGGAGACCGTGACCGTGATCAGACCGCCCGCCGCGCCGGCGGTGACCAGCGTCTGCGCATAGCCGTTGTTGTCGGCGGTCACCGGGTTGGTCGTCGACAGGCTGCCCTGGCCGGTGATCGTGAAGTTGACCTGGCCGCCGGGCAGCGGGTTGTTCTGCGTGTCGAACACGCGCACGACCAGCGGTGCCTGCATCGGCTCGAGCGCCGGGGCCCCCTGGTTCGCGCCGCTGATGATGCTGACGTGGTTGGTCGGGCCGAGCGGACGCAACCGACCGACCGAACCGCCGGTCGTCGCGAACGTGCCCGAGTGCATCGTGAACCACAGCGACCCGTCCGGGCCCATGCGCAACGACGTGATGCCGGCGAGGCCCGTGGCGAACGATTCGGTCGTCGGCTGACCGGGAATCGCCGCGGCGAGCGACCAGCCCGTGGTCTTGGTGTAGCGGCGGACATCGCCGGTCAGGTAGTCGGCGACGAACAGCGACCCTTCGAACGACTGGCCGAAATCGTAGGTCGCGGCCTGGTTGCGATAGATCGGGCCGGCGATCAGCGCCCCCCAGTTGGTGCCCGCCTGCGGCACCGTCACCCCCGGCGCGGTCGGCGACGCGGGCGCGCTGCCAACGCAGACCGAGTACTGGTTGGCGCCTTCGAACCAGGGCCAGCCGTAGTTGCGCAGCGGCAGCGGGCCGGTCGTCGGGTAGACGTACTCGTCCCATTCCTCGACCGCGTTCTCGCCGACGTCGCCGACCGACAGGTCGCCGGTCACGCCGTCGATCTCCATGCGGAACGGATCGCGCAGGCCGTGCGCGATCACCAGCCGGCTGATGTCGGCGTTGCCGCTCAGCGGGTTGTCGCCCGGGTCGAGCGTCGCCAGCGCGGGCGGCGTCGGGCTGCCGCCCGCCGGCAGCGCCGCGACGTCGCAGCGCAGCACGCAGCCAACGCCCGAGGACGTGCTCTGCGCCGGGCAGCCGAGGCCATCGTCGCCGACGCTCAGGTAGAGCTTGCCGTCGGGACCGAATCGCAGCGCGCCGCCGTTGCGGTTGTAGTTCGCATCGGGCAGACCGGCGAGCACGGCGCGCCGGCTGCCGGCGGCGAAGGCGAGGTTCGTGCTGGTCGGGTTCGCCAGGTCGCCGGTGCAGGTGAACCGGTCGACGTGCAGGAAGGCGTCGGCCGTGCTCGAGGAGAAGACGTAGACGTAGCCGTTGGTCGGGAAGGCCGGATCCGCGGCGATGCT
>CAYMRG010000243.1:3489-7904 GCA_964392555.1 uncultured candidatus Brocadiaceae bacterium | reverse complement strand
CGCTGCGTCACCCGCAGTGCGGCGTGCTCGAGCTGTTGCTATGTCCGCGTCGATTGATCGGCGACCGCGCCGACTTCGAGCTGGTCCTGAACTGACGTTTGCGGCTCGCGCCGCAGCTTCTGGTAAACCTCGCCCTCTTCATCCAGCCGGAACCGGTGGCGCGCATACAGGCGCTGCGCCGGGTTTTCGCGTTCGACATGGAGCGTGACCGGCAGGCCAGCGGCATCGGCCTCGGCGACCAGTTCTGCAATCAATGCAGAACCCAGCCCGCGGCCTCGGTGCGGAGGCAGCAGCGCGATATCCATCAGGCAGATCTCGCCGGCCGAGCGATGGACGTAGACGCGGCCGATCGGCCCGTTGCCGCTGGCGTCGACCGCCGAGATCGGCACCTCCCACGCCAGCACCGGCGCCGTCGGCGCGGTGGCCGACGCATCGCCCCAGACCACCAGCTGCACGGCGCGCGGCGCGGCCGGTTGCGGCGTCGCGTCGGGCGTGCGATCGAGCGCGGTCCAGGCGAGCGCCGTCGCCTGCGCTTCGCCGATCGTCGGCAGCGTCGCGAAATCGGCCGGGATCGGCCACGCCGTGCTGCCGAGGTGCACGAGCTTGCCGCTCATGTGGATGCGCACGTCGACGCGCCCGCCGATCACCGGCAGGCCGGCGAAGCGCTGCGCGAACGTGAACGTCCACGTCCGGCCCATGCGCGCGCCGATCGTCTCCGTGAAGTCGCTGGCGCCCAGGCCGAGCAGGTCGGCGTGGGCGGCGAGTTGCGCATTGGCCTGCCGCCGCGCCTCGTCGAGGCTGTTCTCGCGCCAATCCGCGAGCGCCAGCCCGTGGCCGTAGACCATCTGCGGCGTGCCGGTCGGCGCACACCACTGCACCAGCCAACGGCCGCCGGTGTCCTGTTGGAAGCGCTGCCAAGCCGCGGCGACGCTTGGGTTCGGGCCCGGCTCCTGGGCTTCCAGCGGCAAGGCGAACACTGCGGCCGTGGTGAGGCCGAGAAGGCGGAGGAAACTCGGTTGCATGGGACTCCGGTGGCGCGAGGGTCGGGATGGGCGCCGGGGCGGGGACACGGTAGGGCGGTTTGCCTGAGGCGTCCAGGCGGGCCTTGGCGCCCGTTCCGCAGCAGCGGATCGGTGTCGTGCGGCGATCGAGGCGAGGGCTGCGGCTACGCTGCCCACGGTCTCGCCGGCACGCTGCTGCACCACGCGGTGGTGCCGCCGGATCTTGGGCTGATGTCGACGTTCGTCAGCGAGCCGGCGGGTGTGCTGCTGGTTTGGACGCTCGATCCCCGGCCTGCTGGATTGGCTCGGGATGGTGGCATGACGATCGATCTCGTAGCCCTGATCGGGGCACCCATCTGGTTCGCGGCCGGGTTCGTGGTCTCTACGGTGCTCCTGTGTGCGCTCAAAGACTCGGTGGAGTATGCGCGCGACCATGGTTGCCCGATGCTCTTCAAGCAGTTGTTCTCGGCACGAGCTCTGACCCGTGACGAGGCCGCGACGATCCGTATGGCCGCGAATGCCCTGCGAAGAATGTTCGCGACCCTGGGCTTGGGGATTGCCTACGTGGTGGCCGGATGGAGAGGAGGGGATTGGCTGCGCGCCGTGCCGGTCGCCTTCCTGTGGATGCTCACGTCGTGGCTGATCGTTCGCGAAGCGATCATCCAACGCCTCCGTCGAAGCCTGCGCCGAGGTGGGGTCGGGTAGACGGCAGCCCTCTACACCCTCACCCCGCCCGCACGATCCCCCGCACGATGCCGAGCGGCATCTCGACCCCGCCGTCGAGCACCAGCCGCGCGAAGTCGATCGCGGTCAGCACCCCTTCGCGCCGCTCGCCGGCATCGACGCGCACCCGCTGACCGACCAGACCCAGCCGATCGCGCAGCACGCGTTCGAGCGCGCCGTGACGCCGCGCGACCAGGTCGTCGAGCAGGCGGTCGAGGCCTTCGGCGATCGCGAGGAGCAGAGCTTCGCGGTCGACGGTGCGGCCGGTGGCCAGCGCGAGCGACGTCGCGAGGTTCTCGAGGTCGGGCGGGAAGCGGACGCGGTTGCAGTTGACGCCGATGCCGATCAGGTAGGTGTCGGGACTGCCGGCGCCGGCGTCGATCAGCACGCCGCAGAGCTTCTTGCCGTCGAGGAACAGGTCGTTGGGCCACTTGATGCGCAGCGGGCGGCCGGCGAGCGGCTCGATCGCCTGGAGCACGGCGACCGGCAGGGCGGCGGGCAGCGCCAGGGGGGCCGGGAGGGGCTGGCGGACGCGGAAAGTCAGCGCCAGGTCCTGGCCGCGCTCGTCGTGCCATTCGCGCTGCTGGCGGCCGCGGCCGCGGGTCTGGTGGTCGGCCCAGACCACGGTGGGGGTGTCGTCGGAATGGCCAGCGGCGACGTCCTGTGTCGAGGTGCACGTCGCCAGGTGGACCAGGCGGTGGAAGCGCGTGCGGCGCTGGAGCTCGGTTTCGAGGTGGCGGTCGTCGGACATCGGGACAGTGCCATCATGGCGGACTGAAGTTGCCGGTCCAGATCTGCCGATGGTGTGGGCGTGTCGGGCCCTCGCGCCCGACCAGGCAAAGGTGATGACCCGTTCCGGCACGAATCTGGCAAGCGGCTTCCACGGCCCCGTCCGGGGTTGGGGCAGTCTCGTGCCCGATGCGCGGCGGATCCTGCAGCTGCCGCGCGACCGGGCGGTTTGGGCGGCGGCGGCAGGAAACGGCGAAGCACCGGCCTGGGACGTGATCGAGATCCAGGCGTGGACCGAATCGCTCGGTCGCATCGAGGACACCCTGACGCGGCTCACGCGCAGCCTCGCCGAGGGCGGCACGCTGCTGCTGGACGTCGACAACCTGCAATCGCCGCGGATGCTGCGGATGGTCGTCGAAGGCCACCCCGGGTCGTTCGATCCGGCCGGCAGCACCGACGATCCGTCGCTGGCGCTGCCGCTGCGGCGGGTGCTGGCGGCGGCCGGCGCGGCCGGCCTGGTGGTCGGCGACGTGCTCGCGGTGCCGTCGATCGCGCCGGAGTTCGGGCCCGCGTTCGCCGCGTCGCTGCTGCCGAACGGCCTGCTGCCGCTCGAATGGCTCGACGGGCCGCCGCCGTCGCGGTTCTGGCTGACCGGCACGCGCCAGCGGACGCTGGCCGGCTCGGTGCTGCTCGCCGGCGGCGATGCGGCCGCGTCCGCGCGGACCCGCGCCTGCCTCGCCGGCTACCTGCCGGACGACTGGGAGATCGTGGCGGTGGACGCGGTCGGCGAGATCGCGCAGTGGAATCGCGCGGTCGCCGCGGCGCGCGGCGACGTGGTGTGGTTCGTGCGCGCGGGCGCCGAGCCGACCGCGGCGACGTTCGAGTCGCTCTCGGCCGAGGCCTGCGTCGGCGCGGTCGCGCCCGGCGCGGCCGGCGTGCGGCGGTGCCCCGGCGACCTCAGCGGCACCATGCTGCCGCGTCAGGACGTGCTGCTCGTGGGCCCGATCGACGAGTCGTTCGCCAACCCGGGCATCGCGCTCGAGGACTACCTGATGCGCCTCGACTGCAAGCTGCCGGGCGCGCGGCTCGTCGACTGCGAATTCGCGACGCCGGCGCCGGCGCTGCGGACGCCCGAAGCCTTCGCCGGCGAGGCCGAGCTGCTGGTGCAGCGCTGGTCGCCGGTGACCAACGGCACCGCGCCGACCGCCGCGGCCGAACCGGTCGCCATGGCCGCCGCGGCGCGCCGCGCCACCCCGTGGCAGGGCCGCGAACCGCGCGTCTCGCTGTGCATGATCGCGCGCAACGAGGAGCGCTTCCTCGGCGAATGCCTCGCGCGCGCCAAGGACGCCGTCGACGAGATCGTGATCGTCGACACCGGTTCGACCGACCGCACGGTCGCGATCGCCGAATCGTTCGGCGCGCGCGTGCTGCACGAACCGTGGCAGGACGACTTCTCCGCGCCGCGCAACACCGCGATCGCGGCCGCGACCGGCGACTGGATCCTGGTGCTCGACGCCGACGAGTTCGTGATGCCCGGCGGGGTCGAGAAGATCCGCGAGCTGGTGCGCAGCGAGGTCGTCTCGGGCTGGCACCTGCGCTTCACCAACGTCTACGGCAACGGCAAGACGGTCGGCGTGATGATGGTGCGGCTGTTCCGCAACCTGCCCGGCGTCCGCTACCAGAACGTCATCCACGAGCAGGTCACGCCCAGCCTGCAGCGGCTCGGCACCGAGCTGGGCCTGATCCTGGCCAGCGCCGAGGTCGAGGTCGAGCACCACGGCTACACCGCCGAGGTCATCGACGAGCGCGGCAAGAACGAACGCAACGAGCGGCTGTTCAAGAAGCAGATCGAGCTGACGCCCGAGGACGTCTACGCGCACTACAAGTACGGCGACTTCCTGCGGCGCGTGCCCGGTCGCGGCGAGGACGCGCGGCGGCTGCTCGACCGCTGCCTCGCCCTGA
>CAYMRG010000243.1:0-3479 GCA_964392555.1 uncultured candidatus Brocadiaceae bacterium | reverse complement strand
CTCGCGGGGCCGCCGACGCTGCCGCGCGAGCTGCCCTACGCCGGCGAGGTCGCGGCGCTGTGCGCGCTCGAGGCCGCGCGCGCCGGCGAGACCGCGCGCGCCCGCGAGGTCGTCGACCTGGCGTTGCGCCGCTTCGTGCCGACGCCCAACCTGCACTACCTCGCCGCCAGCATCGCGCTCGCCGAACACCGCAGCGAGGACGCGATCCTGCACTACCGCCGCTGCCTCGCCTACCGCGGGCAGGTGCTGGTCGTGCCGATCCAGGACGGCATCACCGGCCACGTGTCGCTGGCCGGCATCGCGCAGGCCTGGCTGCTGCGCGGCGAGACCGAACGCGCGCGCCGCCTGCTCGAACAGGCGATCGCGCTCGAACCCGCCTACGAGGTCGCGCAGCTCGCCCTGTCGCGTCTCTGGTTCGAACGCGGCGACTGCCAACGCGCGCTGCGCGTGCTGACCGAATACCTGGCCGCGCACCCGGACTCGCCGGGCGCCTGCCAGCAGACCACGCTCATCCTGAGTCACCTCGGCCTCAAGGCCCAGGCGCGACGGATGGGCCGCCAGGCCGTGGCGCTGCTCGAGGCGCGTGCCCTCGACCACGAGGCCAAGGCGATGAACGACATCCTGGCCACGATCTGAGGCCGAGAACCCCCCGAAACGAGGAGAGACCACCATGACCACGACCATCAAGAACCCCACGCCGGCGACGCCGGCGATCGCCCCGCGGTCGGGCTTCCAGACCATCCCGACGCGGATCCGTGACGTGCGCGAGGCCCAGGTGCCGCCGCTCGTCGTCGACCCGATCCAGTCGGCCAACAAGGAGGCGATCTGCGACAGCCTCGCCGAGCTGGGCCTGCGCCTGGCCGACATCCACCGCACCGCCGGTGAGGCCTACCTGTCGCAGTCGCTCTACGAGAAGGCGCTGCCGCACCTCGAGGCCGCCGCCACGTTCTCGCCCAACGAGAACGAGTACCAGCTCCAGCTCGGCTTCGTCCGCTACCTCACCGGCGACGACGTCGGCGCGATCAACGCGTTCAACGCCGTGTTGACCAAGGACGGCAAGAACGGCGAAGCCTGGTTCAACCTGGGCATGGTGCTGTTCGGCCAGAACCAGTTCGCCGAGGCCGAGGACTGCTTCCGCCACGCCTGCGAGATCGAGCCGAACGACGCCCAGACCTGGAACAACCGCGGCGTCTGCCTGTGGCAGATCCAGCGCCCGACCGACGCCAAGGCCTGCTTCACGCGCGCGCTGCAGATCGACCCGAACGACGCCGACGCGGCGTTCAACCTCGGCAACATCCGCTGAGCGGGGCTCGGCCGCCCTGCGGCCACCTCGTTCGGGGCACACCGGCGTCCCGCGGCCAGCCCGCGGCGCCGGTGCCGAGGCACGTACGGGCAAAGCTGTGGACAACCCGGTCCGGGCCGGAAGATACTGCGCCGAGCACCTTCCAATGCGCCCTGGCGGCCACGCCGCCGCCGTCGCCGACCGAGACGCCATGAGCCGAGCTTCGATCCTGTGGACCGCGTTCCTGTTCGCCGCGTGCGGCACCAGCTCGGTCATCGAGGAGAGTCACAAGTATCGTGATCTCGGGCAATTCGACCAGGCCTACGCACTGCTCGACCGGGCCCGGCGGGAAGCCGGCGAGGCCTCGCTCGGCAGCGACTTCGACCGCGAGCTGCACAACGCGCACATCGACTTCCTGATCGATCGCGGTCGGCAGCGGATCTTCGCCGAGCGGGTCGACGCCGGCCTCGCGGACCTTGCCGAGGCGCTGGCCGACCGGCCGGGCGACCCGGCCATCCTGAGCCTGCAGCGCCGCGCGTTCCAGAAGAAGGCCAACACGTTGGTCGAGGCGGGCGAGCAGCACCTGCTCGACCGCGATCTGCGCGACGCGCTCGAGAGCTTCATGGCCGCCGAGAAGGTCGTGCCCGGTTTCAAGCCGGCGATCGAAGGCCTGGACAAGGTCAAGGAGGCCCTCGCGCTGCTGTCCGAGCGCGCGCAGGAGCAGTTCCTCGAAGCCGTCCGCAAGCTGCCCGAGTTCCGCTTCGTCGAGGTGCGCTGGCACGCCGACAACGCGCTGTTCAACGCGCCCGGCCGCGAGGACGCGGAGGAGCTGCGGCGGCGGATGCAGCATGAGATCGCGATGAAGACCGTGGCGCGCGCCAAGCGCTACGAGCAGGAGAACCAGTTCGGCGCCGCCCTGATGGAGTACAAGGGCGCGTTCGATCTCGAGCCGGGCATGGTCGAAGTGCAGGACGACATCGCGCGGATGCGCAACGAGCTGACCGCCGCGTCGCTCTACGACAAGGCGAAGATCGACATCGAGCGCAACGCGTTCGACCTCGCCCGGCAGCGCCTGGCGCTCGCGCTGGAGAAGTCGACCCTGACCAAGGACAAGATCCAGGCGCTGCTGCTCGAGGTGCGCCACAAGGAAGGCGAACAGCACTACGTCGAGGCGCGCGACCTCGAGATCCTCGGCAAGAAGCGCGAGGCATTGGCCGCGTTCGAGGCGCTGGCGAAGGACTGGCCGGATGCCGGCGCGGACACCGCGGCCCGCATCGAGAGCCTGCACACGGACATCGCCGGTGCCGAGGCCGCGTGGACGGCCGGCGAGGCCGCCGAAGCGGCCGGCGAGCTGCAGAAGGCGCTGGACGCCTACGAATCCGCCGAACGCTACTACCCCGGCTGGCCGGACGCCGCCGACCGCATCGCACGGTTGCGCGCGAAGCTCGCCGAACCCGCCGGCGGCACCCCGCCCGCCGGAACCGGTGGCGGCACCGAAGGCTCCTGACGGCCGGCATAATCGCCGCGTGCGTTCGATCTCGCTGGCGACGCGGTTCCTGCTGACGCTCGTGCTGACGGCGGTGCTGCCGCTGCTGCTGTACGGCTGGTTCTCGCTGCGCACGATGCGCGGCCAGATCGACGAGCAGGTGGTGCGCGTCTTCCTGCCGCAGCTCGCCGCCGACCACGCGCAGAAGATCGATGCGCGGCTGCAGCAGACCGACCAGGCGTGCGCGATCGTCCGCGAGATCGCGCGCCACGCGCTCGAGAGCCCGACGACCGCGATGGCGGCGTTCGCCGAACAGGTCGAGCTGGTGCCCGACCTGCTCGACAACTACCTCGACCTGCTGCTGCGCGCCGACGCCGACGGCCGCGTCGTCTACTGGCAGGATGGCCAACGGCTCGATCCCAACGCCCACGGGCGCCGCGCGGCGCTGATCCCCGACCGCGTCGGCGACGCCGACTGGTTCCGCCGGGCGCAGCAGCTGCGCGGGCAGCAGTTCCTGCCGTGGGGGCGCTCGCCGCTGCTGTACCGCGGGCTCGACCACCGGTCGATGGATCCCGGCAGCCACCACACCGGACTGGTGCTCGATGTGCCGCAGCCGGACGGCCCGCCGGGCGTGCTGCTCGCGCTCGAACGCTGGGTCGAGGTGCAGCAGGTGCTCGACCAGGCGCGCGACGTGCTGGTCACACGCGCCGA
>CAYMRG010000242.1:0-7906 GCA_964392555.1 uncultured candidatus Brocadiaceae bacterium | reverse complement strand
TAGCCCTGCCACCCGTAGCTCACGGGGCCGAACACGAGCGCGTCGGGCGCGACGAACATCGTCGGCGCGGCGAGCGGCGGCAGGTCGCGGGCCGCGGCGTCCGGCACCTCGGGCAGCCCCGCGGTCGCCCCGGGCGCGCCATACCAGTAGGCGACCGTCGCGTAGTCGATCCGGATGCCCTCGACCCAGTGCCAGCGTTCGAGCTCGCCGCGGAACGAACGGGTGAACGGCACGCTGTCGAGCAGGTGCGTGCGATGCAGCTGCGTGAGGCCGAACGTCATCGGCCCGTCGCAACGGATCTGCGCATGGAACGGCGCGCTGAACAGCGTCGGCTCGCACCACGCGTAGCCGAAGTAGTCCTCGGTGCCGGTGCCGAAGAAGGACGGCGACGCCTCACCATCGACGGTGAACTTCTCGTCGCCCTCACCCCACCAGATCCGCGACGGGTTGCGAACCAGCAGCGAGCAGCCGACGAACCGCCCCGCGCCGGTTGCGGCGAGCACCAGGTGGTCGCTGAACGGCCGGCTCGGCGTCGCCCTGGCGAGATGGTAGTTGGCGCGGAACAGCCACGGCGACGGGTCCGGCAGCGGCCGCGTGGCCAGGCGCAGGGCGAACGCCGCCGGAGCGCGCTCGCCTTCGGTGACGAGCTCGATGCGGCCCGCGCGCGCGAACGGCATCGGCCACCGGCAGTAGGCGCTGCCGTCCGCGCGGATGCCGAGGCACAGCGACTGCCACGGCCGCCAGTCGTTGCCACCGGCGAAGAAGTCGCCGAGCGGCACGTCGACCAGCCGTTCGTCGCCGCAGGTGACGAGCAATCGCGTGCGCCGCACCACGTCGTTCCGCGCGGCGACGTCCGTGGTGCCGATGACCGCGACCTCCAGGCGGTCCACGATCTGGCCGGCCGGCACGGTCGCGGGCAAGGCCGGCGCGCGGTCACCTTCACCGGGCGCGCTGCCGGCAACGGCGAGCCGCTGCGCGCAGGCGGCGACGGCGGCGGCGTGCGTCGTGAGCCAGTCCGGGTGGAACGTCGCCACCGCCGTCGCAGCGGGCCAGCGCACCACGTCGACGGCGTAGTAGAGGTCGCCCGCGCTCGCCGACACCACCACGTGCCTGGCGAACGGGATCGGCAGGTAGCAGGTCGCCCCGCGGGCGCGCACACCCGCGATCGGCGCCGGCACGCCCGCCAGTGCGCCGCTGCACAGCGCCGCGAAATCGACGCTCCACACACGTTCGCCGTCGAGGTCGAAGTGCAGCGTCCCCGACGGATTCGCCGACCACAGCCGCGCGATGCAGCCGGGACCGTCCACCTCGGCGAGCACGAACTCCGCCGCGCCGTCGCGTACCACGGTGCGCAGGTAGTGGCCGCGGTCGTCGTTGGCGTACCACCGCACCGCGTCCGCCGGCCCGGCGTCGCTCGCCCGATCGTGGCTCGAGAACTGCACGCAGCGCTCCCCCGGCTGCGCCGGCCGCCACAACCAGTCCGGCGCCGCGACGCGCTCGAGCAGCGCCGGCAGCTCGAGCGGCGCCGGTGCCTGGCCGCGCAGCCAGGTCGCTGCCAGCAGGGCGGCGGCGAGCAACGGGATCGGGACGCGCATCCCTGCACCATACCCGGCGCCGCGCCGCGCGCCGGTTCGCGGTTGCAGTCCCGGCGCGGATCGCGACGATTCCGGCCCGTGACGTTCCGCTCGTTCGCCGTTGCCGTGCTGCTCGCCGCGCCCACCCTGCTGGCGCAATCGCCGCCGGCCTACGACCCGCTCGCGGGCCTCGATCCCGACGGCCGGATCCCCAAGCCGCAGTTTCCGGAAGGCATCACCCATCCCGAACGCTGGCGCTACACGCCGCCGGGACGCATCAAGCCGGGCGGCATCCTCGACCGCTTCCTGGTCAGCAGCTTCCTGTCGCCGATCGTGTTCCGCGAAGAGGACATCGGCTTCGGCGGCGGCCTCGCGCTGACCGACGTCGACTTCCGCGACCAGCGCTACCGCGAGTTTGCCAACATCGTGCTGACCTACTCCGAGGAAGGGCAGCAGGCGTACCGCATCAACTGGTCGCGATGGCTCAACGTCATCGACATGCCCAACGGCGGCGTGCTGCGCGAGGAGCGCAGCCGCTTGTACGGGCGGGCTGGCTACGAGAAGACGCTGACGCGGCGCTACTTCGGCATCGGCAGCCGGAGCCCCGAATCCGCCGAGTCCAGCTACACCGAGGAACTGACCGCGCTCGGCTTCGGCTACCGCGATTCGCTGATCGCCGGCAGCGACTGGCTGCTGCGCGTCGATCTGCAGGGCGAACACCACAACCTCGCGCCGGGCCGCGTCCACAGCGTGGCGACGACCGACCAGGCGTTCCCGACCGACTTCGCCGACGGCGACGGCGACGACCAGCTCTGGTTGCTCGGCAACTTCGGCTGGGACACGCGCGACAGCCTGCACCAGCCCTATGAGGGCAAGCGACTCGGCGTGATGGCGAACCTCTGCTATGCGAGCGGCGGGGAACTCGGCGGCATCCTCGGCCTCGACGCCCAGCACGTCTTCGCGCTGCCGCCGCTGCTGCACCGCGGCGCCACCGGCACCGAGGAGAACCCGCCGACCGACGTCCTCGCGTTCGGCGCATTCGTCCAGGACACCGTCGGCGACCTGGCGTTCTACAGCCTGCCGACGCTCGGCGGCACGCAGACGCTGCGCGGCTACATCCAGAACCGCTTCACCGACCGCGCCGCGGCCCACTTCTCGGCCGAGTACCGCATCAGCCTGATCCCGCGCGGCATCACGTTCACCGACACGATCCGCATCGAGCGCATCGGGCTCGGCGTATTCTACGACTGCGGCACGATGGCGGACGGCATCGAACACCTGCGCGACGGCCGCTTCCTGTCGAGCTACGGCGCCGGCCTGCGGATCGCGTTCTCACGCGAAGCGACGTTCCGCGTCGACCTCGGCTTCAGCGACGAGGGCACCAACTTCACATTGGCGTTCGGCAACAGTTTCTAGAACGGGTTTCCCAATTGGCGGGCCGGCGAGGGCGCGCAACTGCGGTCGAGGGCAAGGAGCGGAATCGGAGCGGAATCGGTGGATCCGTGGCGAGTTGGCGACGCAGCCATCGGCCGCGAGGGCCGGCCGCAGCCGCCGGTGCTTTGCAACCACTCCTAGCCCGATTCTTCCGCGCACGCCGTGCCCGTGTGCCTCCGGTTCGGCCGAGGCAGGTCTTCATGCCCTGGCCTGCGCAGCGGCCCAACGAACGCCCAGCCGTCCTTCACCAGATCCCGCGCAGCAGACGAAAGCGGACGCGGCGGGCATAGTCGGAATACGCGGGGACCTCGACCCGCAGGGCCCGTTCCTCGACCACGATCCGGCCGACGACGGTCACGGTGTAACAGGCGGCGATGGCGAGCACCGGCGGATAGCTCGCCAGCGCCAGCCCCCACCATGCGACGACCATACCCAGGTATCCGGGGTGGCGGACATGCCCGTACAGACCGGAGTCGACGACGGCGTGCGGATCGCCGATCGGCGCGCCCACCCCAGGCCAGAACCCGAGGTTGGCCACCTTGGCGGCCAAGGTGAACGAACCGCCGAAGAAGGCGATGACCACGCCGCCCCACTGCATCGAGGTGTGCATCCGGTACGGCTCACGGTGCGCGCAACAGGCGAGGATCACCAGGATGGAGGCGACCAGGACGTTGGTGGTGACGACGAACCGGTCCCCGGGCGCACGCAGATGCCAGCCCCGGGCGAGCCAGCGGGCATCACCGGCTAGCCACAGACCAGCCACTCCCGGCATCACGCAGGCGACCAGGGCGAGCCAGGAGGTCACGTCGTCGACCCGCAACACCACCGTCAAGGCCCGGTCGAGAACGAACGCGGTCCCGGCCAGCGCCAGCACACCGGCGAGCACTTGCCAAGGCCGAGGCCTGGGCGGCGCCGGCGTGCTCCCGGCCATCCCATTCACCGCTCACCCCGCAGGCCGCGCTCCAGCTCGAACCGCACGCGGTACGACTTCTCCGCGGCCAGGGACTGTTCGATGAGACCGCGGACGAACGGCTCGTCGCGGAACTGCGCGAGGGACTGCGCCGCCTCCTCGCGCAGCTTCTCACCGCTGTCGGCCTGGAGGATCGCGCCGAGGGACGTGTAGACCTGGTGGTAGATCGAGTCCTCCTTCGGCAGGGTCAGGCCCCGCAGCGAACGGATCGCCGCCAGCCTGACGTCGTCCTTCTTGCTGCGACCGAGGATCTCGAGCACGGCCCCGGCCGTCTGGCCGTCATTGCGATTGCCGGCGCCCGCTTCCAGCCAGCGCAGCTTGCCGGCCGCCTCAACCCTCACCTCGTCGGCGAGCGTCGGATCGAGGACGTCCTGGCGCAACTCGGCCATCGCCTGCGCGACCTGCCCCGGGTCCTGCACCTGATCGCCCGTGGCTCGGTTCGCGAGCAGCGACTCGACCCGCTGTTCCAGTTCGCCGATGCGCTCCAGCAGGTCCCGGATCGACGGGCCGCTCGCTGGCGCCGTCGCCGGCGCGCCTTGAGCCGCGCCGGTTTCCGGCGGCTTCAACGATGCCACCACGTTGGCGAGCTGGGACTGGAGCCCCGCCAATTCCTGCTCCGTCCTGACAATGGCCCGTTGCGCCGTCTCGATCCGATTGGCTTCGATCGAGGGAGCAGGGTCGCTGCCGCCCGACCACAGCCGGAACGACAGGGCCACCAGGAGCGCGACGACGGCGATTGCGAACGACACCTTGTCCATGGCGATGGTCTCAACTCTGCAAGGGGTGCAAGATCACTTCTCGGTCCAGAGGGGGTTGTCCCTCCCGCGCAGCGAAGAAGTCGCAGCGAAGCGCACCTTCTCCGACGGATCGAGGCGCGCGACGGTGGCCAGGGTCTCCCGAACGCGTGGATTCTCCTCGACGAAGTAGAGGAGATTGCGTGCCGCTTCCTCCCGTACGAACCGCGAGGGATCGGCGATCACCGCGTTCAGCCAGAGTTCGCGCAGGTCGTCCGAGCGCAGGCGTGACAGATCGCGGCCGATATTGCGTCGAATCTGCTCATCCTGCTCCCACGCGAAGACACCTACCATCGCTGCCACGACCTCGGGCGATCGGGCCTCGATGCCGTCGATGCGGCGCAATTCCGCCAGCGCCGCGGACCTGCTCGCCGCGTCCGCCGAAGGGTCGAGGGCACGTCCTTGCCAGAAACCGGCAAGCGCCTGGACGTTGGCTTTGGTCGCGGCACGCGAACCACTCGCGGCGAACACCGCGCCGGACTGAAGCAAGGCCGCCAGGGCATCGATGCGACGGGTGGCATCCGTGATGGCCGCCACCGCTCCGGGCGAAGCCGGCCGGCGGTCGACGACGTGCAGGCGCACCGTCGCCAGATCCTCGCCCAGGTCGGCCACCGCACGGTGGAGGTCCGCGAGGCTCTGCAATACGCCGTCGACATGGGCAGCGGTCGGCTGCGTCACGCGTTGGGCGTCGCCCCGCCGGGTACTGTTGTCGCCGGTGACGAGGATGGCCGCGGACGCCGCCAGCAGCGTGGCACAACGCATCAAGACGATCGGGTTCGGACTCACAGGATGGCCCTCCACGGCATGAGGTAGAATTGTGCGGCCAGGAATGCCGTCAGGTAGCCGATGCGCGCCAGACGCTCTTTCGGCCCGGTCTGCGAATAGCCCATGATACAAAGGACCCAGGCGAACCCGATCACGGTGGCGACCGAATAGACCGTCAGCACGAAGACGATCAGCGCCCAGTTCCTGAGTTTGGCGAGCCGCCACCGCGCCGGCACCAGGAAGGCGACCGCGACGAGACCTTCGATGAACACGGTGTAGAAGGTGATGGCACGTGCCACCAGGTCGATGCGAGCAGCCGAATGCAATTCGACGGCCTGCACGTGACCGGCGAGGACGTTGTGCACCATCTCCCGGTTGCCATCAAGTGCACTCGGCTCGATGCCCGTGACGAAGCTGGCGAAGCCGGCGAAGCGACCGTCGGTGAGCAGCTCGAAGCGCAGCAGCGCCCCGTCCAGGAAGTCGCCCGAGGCGAGTTTCCAGAACGTGGCGAAGGCGAAGGCGATCCCGATCAGGAGACGTCCCGTCCGGGCGAGCTGCTCGGGGCGATGGCCGAGCGAGGCGATCGCCATGCACCAATAGCACAGCAGCACCTTGTGGTTGTCGACGAACAGGATGCGGCTCATGGTGCCGACGATCATCACGACGCTGATCAGCGTCCAGAGATAGAACTGGGCGCGCTCGCTGCGCATGAGGAGCGTCAGCACTCGCGGGTGTCGCCGGGCAAAAAGCTCGGGACCAGCACGAGGAAGGCCGTCAGGTCGACCGCCAAGGCTCCGGTAGAGCGACGGCCAACGCGACTCGCCAACGCATCGACGGGGAGCCTGGCTCGTTGCAACCATTGCCGGATCGCCTCCCCCCGATGCACCCATCGGCCAGCCTGCACGGTATGGTTCAGGCCTGCGACCTCGCCAGGTGCCACTGCGGTGATTCGCGATTTCATCGGTTTCCCTCGACGACCGGCCGCAGGTAGGTGGCATCCACCGCATGCAACGCGGCAAGTTCTGCCAGGGATTTGCCGGCGAAGTCGGCGGAGCGCAGCGTCGCCATCGACAGCTGGCAGCCCTCGCTCGACATGACCGGACGGGCCACGGCAATCGACAACGAATCGACGACGAAGACGTCACGCGGCATCGCTCCGGCATGGTCCCAGGGTCGGCAGGACCATGCGCTGGCAGATGGAGCGCCCGGCTGCGTGCCCGCCACAGGGATCCAGAGTTGACGGCTGGCCCAGTCCGCCAGCGCCTCGAGGTTGCCGTCGGTCGGCAGGTTGCAGGCCAACTGGAACTCCCGCGTCGGCGGCAGCACGGCGCGGGCCGTTCGGTTTGCGGAGCGAAGCTCCATCCGCACCTGCCGAAGAGGGCCGGCATCGACCGTCGAGAACATGCCGAATCCGGCCCCCTTCCACGGGGTGAGTGCGACCGTCCACGCCAGCACCACCTGGCACGTGGCGATCAGCGCAGCCAGCACGGGAATGACGAGACTCGCCGCGCGTGGCGAAGCGCCGACGCCGGGCGATGACGGATGGAGAGTCGCACTCACGACGAGCTTCCTACTTCGGGATGAGGAGGGTGACGGCGATACCGATGACCCCGACGATGACGCCGGCGACCTCCCAGAAGCCCGGCCCGGAGCCCGCACCGCGGGTCGCGCCGTGCAGTGCGGTGATCTCGGCCGACATCTCCTTCTTCCAGGAATTGTATTCCTCGGCGCACTCCGGGCTCATGGCGTCCGGCTTCGGGTGCGCGGCGTCGAAGCCGCACTCGGCGGCCATTTCGGCGAGCTCGGCCTGCGCCTCCTTGCCGGGGCCGGTCTTGGGATACTCGTTCTGCGCCACTTCCTTCAGCTCCCTGAGGAGCTCTTCGGTTGGCCCTTCGCCACCCTGGAAGGGCGTCGCGGCGGTGAGGGCCATGATCAGGGCCAGGGGTGCCAGCAGGATGCTGACCAGACTTCGTGAACGTTGGCTCATCTTTCGTTTTCCTTTGTCCTTGGCACCGCGCGACGTTGCGCGGCGCTCGCCAAGCTGAGCGCGGCTGAGCCAACGGGCCAAACGCGCGGGTGCATGACTCCTGCCGATGTTGCGACGCAAGCTGCGTCAGCGCGGGGTCTTCGGCCGATCCGCGGCGGCCGAGGGTCGAGCATGGTCGCAGCGTGCGACCTTGCTGACGGAATCGCGGTGCGGGCACCTCCTGCCGCGCGAGGGATCGCCAGCGGCACGACGCTGATCTACTACTCCCGCGTTTCCTCGCGAGGCGAGCGGACTCGCCGTTGGCGAGCGGGAGTGGTAGTCGCCCCTGGAGACTGCAGCGTGCCTGCGGCCCCTTCTGGCGGCGCGTAGCGCCGCGCAACCT
>CAYMRG010000241.1:0-7921 GCA_964392555.1 uncultured candidatus Brocadiaceae bacterium | reverse complement strand
GATGCCAGCGCGCTGGCGCAGCTTGCTGAAGTCGGCCGCGAACCGAACCTGGCGATGGCGCAGCGGTGCATCGCGCGCGAGCACGGGTTCGCGAGCTGGCCGGCGCTGCACCTCGAAATCGCGCGGCGGCAGGTGCTCGATCGCCACGACGCAGCCGCGCTGACGGCCTTCCTCGCGGCAAACCCCACGGCGGCGACGACGGACCTCGCCGCGTGGCGGGATCACCCGGCGGGCGCATCGGCCTTGGGCTATCTGGCGATGGCGCGTTACGACACGACCACGGGCAAGTGGCGCAACGTGGCGGGCACGGGCGCGGCGGCGCAGGTGCTGCTCGCGCGGGGCGCGCCGGTGGATGGCGAAGAACACGCGCCCGAGACACCGCTGATCACGGCGGCGAGCTACGGCGACGCGGACCTCGCTGCGGTGCTGATCGCGGCGGGCGCAAACGTCGACGCGACGGCGAAGGCGGACTCGGGCGGCGTTCCGTCCGGGTCCGCGCTGCTGCACGCGGCGGTGTTCGGGATGACCGACGTTATGGACCTGTTGGTCGCGGCGGGCGCGAAGGTGCGCTCGTTCGAGGAAGCGGCGGCGGCGGGCGATCTGCGCGGCTGGCGCCTCGCCGATGCCGACGAGCAGACGCGGATCCGGGCGCTGGTGATGGCGGCCGACCACCAGCGCCTCGCCGTGATGGAGCAACTGCTCGCCGCGGGCATACCGGTCGACCGACCGGACGCGCGCTTCCATCGGCATGCGCTGCGGCTTGCGGCAGCGAACGGTCGGCCCGCGAGCGTGGCCTTCCTGCTCGCGCACGGCGCGGATGCCGCGGGGCGCGACGCGCGCGGGCGCACGGCGCTCGACCTGTGCCGGCTGGGACGGGAGCACGCGGCGGACCGCGAGGGGCACGACGCGGTCGAGGCGATGCTCACGCCGGCCGATCCCAACGGGCGTTCCGGCCGATCTTCCTGAGCGGCGACCCGCGCCAAGGGCGAGTGAACCGGGCGGTCTCGCCCGCACGAACCGCTTGCGCACGACGGCCCGCCGCGCGAGCCTGACGCGCACCGCCTTCTCCGCATGCTCTCCCGCTACCGCATCGTGCGCGGCAGACGACCGCCGGACGACCCCGCGCCGGTCGGCATCGTCCAGGACACCCGCAAACACACGCGCCACATCCTGCGGCCCACGCCCGAGCTGGTCGCTCGCGCACTCGGCGACCCGTCGCCGGCGGCGTGGCGCGCGTTCGCGACCGAGTACCGCCGCCTGCTGCGCGAACGCTTCGCCGGCGAACGCGCGGCGTTCGACGCGCTGGCGGCGCTCGCGCGCGGACGCGACGTATTCCTCGGTTGCAATTGCCCGACCAAGGCGCAACCCTCGGTGCGACACTGCCACACCTGGCTCGCGCTCGAGTTCTGCCGCGACGCGTATCCCGACCTCGAGGTGGTGTTCCCGCCCACCGCCTGAGCCCGCCCGCATGCAGTCGCTCGCCTCGCTCGATGAACTCGGCACCGCCTACGACGCGCTCCTCTGCGACGTCTGGGGCGTGCTGCACGACGGCAAACGCGTGTTCGCGCCCGCGGCGGCGGCGCTGGTGCGCGCACGCGAACGCGGCCAGATCGTCGTCCTGCTGACCAACACGCCCAAGCCGCGCGATCCGATCCCCGACCAGCTCGATCGGCTCGGCGTGCCGCGCGCAGCGTGGGACGTCGTCGTCACGTCCGGCGACGCGATCCGCCGCGAGCTGGCGGCGCGCGCGCCGGGCCCGATGCACCGGATCGGGCCCGAGCACGATCGCGCCGTCTGGGACGGCCTCGGCCTCGAGCTGGCCGACGTCGACACGGCACGCTTCGTCTGCGTGTCGGGACTGCGCGACCTGGCGGAGACGCCGGCCGACTACGCCGACGAACTGCGCCGTATGCGCGACCGCGACCTCGAGATGCTGTGCGCCAATCCCGACGTGCGCGTGCGCTTCGGCAAGGACCTGATCTGGTGCGCCGGCGCCCTGGCGCGCGACTACCGCGCCCTCGGCGGCACCGTCGTCATGGCCGGCAAGCCGCACGCGCCGATCTACGACCTCGCGCTCGGCGAGATCGTCCGCCGCCGCGGTCGCGCCGTCCCGCGCTCGCGGATCCTCTGCATCGGCGACGGCCTCGAGACCGACGTGCTGGGCGCGCAGGACAACGGCTTCGATTGCCTGTTCGTCGCCTCCGGCATGAACGGCGACCTCGTCGCCGACGGCCGCCCCGAACCCGCCCGCATCGCGGCGGCATTCGCGGCGCACGGGGTCGCCGCGCGCCATGGGATCGCCCAACTGCAGTGACGTGCGCTTTCCGCACGCACCGCGCCCGGTTCCCGAACGCCTGCCCGCCCACGAGCCCTCGGCATCCTGCTTGCTCCTGCCCCCCATGCGCACGCTCGAACTGCTGTTGCCGCTGGGCGCCATCGCCTCGGCCATCACCCTCGCACCGGCCCAGAGCCAGGTCCAGCTGCCGGCGACGGCCAACGTCGCCGACGGCAACTACGAGTCGCCGTCCCTGTTCTGGGGCAGCTTCGGCAGCAACCGCTCCCACACGCAGATGCTCTACCCGACGGCCGACGTCGGCACGGGCACGGCCACGATCACGGCGCTCGCGTTCCGCCGCTCGAGCAATTCGCCGTATCCGAATGCCGCCACGACCGTGCAACTGACGATCGAGATGTCGGTCTCGACGACGCCGGCCGACGCGCCGAGCCAGAACTTCGCCCAGAACCATGGCGCCAACCGCGCGGTGGTCTTCCAGGGGCCGGTCACCCTGCCGGCGTCACCCGCAATGGCATGGCCCGGGTCGCTCCTGTCCGACATCACGCTGCAAAACCCGTTCGCCTACGATGGCAGCGCCGGCGCCTCGCTCGTCGTCGACGTGACGTGCAGCGCGAGCACGAGCCACCAGATATGGCGAGCCGCGGTGCAGACCGTCGGCTATGGCACGCTCATCCCGGAATACATCCAATCGAGCTGCCTCACCAGCGAAGGGGACCCGAGCGGCGGCTATGGCTACAACCAATTCGAGCCGTATCCCGGCGGCCAATTCTCGCTGTCGCTGCTCGGCTACGCACGCAAAGCGAGCTTCCAATTCTCGTGGCTCATGATCGGCTTCCAGGGCATCGGCTCCGGCACGGGGCTGCCGATCCCGCTGACCTCCCTGGGATTGCCGGCCAATCCCAATTGCCAGCTCGCGGTCTCGCCCGACATCGTCGTCGCCATGAACTACATCCCGGGATCGCAGGGCAATCCCGGCGCGATCGCCTATGGCCCGGTGCCGCTGGCCAACAACCCCGGCCTGACCGGCCTGGTCTTCCACACCCAGGCCCTGTCGGTCGACTACGACAACACGATGCCCGCGCCGCTGTTCTTTCCGAGCATGGCCCACCGCTGGACATTCGGCACCGGCTCGCGTCCGACCTGCGGCACCGTCACCCGGCTCGACGACGGCGTCCCGGCGAACGCGACGGGGGCGGTCGACACGCACGCGGCGCCCGTGCTGACCCTCACCTTGCAGTGACGCGAGCCGCCCGCAAACGCACCCGCACGCGCGATCGTCCGCCGCTCAGCGTGGCCTGACGAACTGCCGCAGGACGTCGCGAACGCCGGCGAGCCGCACCGGCTTCTCGAGGAAGCCGTTCATGCCGGCCGCCTGCGCCGCCGCATGGTCCGACGCGAACGTCGACGCGCTGAACGCGACGATCGGCGCGGCCTTGCTCTGCCCCGTCGACGCGCGGATCCGCTGCGCCGCCTCGATGCCACCCATCACCGGCATCATCAGGTCCATCAGGATCAGGTCGTAGGCGCCGTTCTGCGCGGCCTCGACCGCCGCCATGCCGTCGCCGACGACCGTCGCCTCGGCGCCGAGCTTGCCCAGCAGCCGCTGCGCGATGACCTGGTTGGTCGCGTCGTCGTCGACGACCAGCACGCGCAGGCCGTCGAAACGTTCTGGCGCGCGCGCCGCCGGGGCCGCGGTCGCCACCACCGGCGGCGCCGCCGCCGGCGCGTGCGCCGAGAAGCGGAAGTGCGACCCCGTCGCATCGCTGCGCACCAGCTCGACGTCCCCACCCATCGCGCGCGCGAGCTGCCGGCTGATCGCGAGCCCCAGCCCCGTGCCGCCGAACCGCCGCGTCGTCGACGAATCCGCCTGCATGAACGGCTCGAACATCCGCCCGCGGCTCGCCTCGGGAATGCCGACGCCGGTGTCGACGACGTCCACCACCAGCCGCCCGCCCGTGGTCTCGAGCGCGACGTCGACACGCCCTTCGCTCGTGAACTTGATCGCATTGCCGATCAGGTTGGCGAGCACCTGCCGCGTCCGCTCGGGATCGATCGCCACCCAGTGCACGCCGTTGCAGCAGCAGTTCATGCCGAGCTGCACGCCGCGCTCCTCCGCCAGCGCGCGGAAGTTCGCCACCGCCTGCGACACGACGTTGCACACCAGCGTCGGCCGCGGCGCGATCTCGATCCGACCCGCCTCGATCTTGGAGAAGTCGAGCACGTCGCCGACCAGCGTCAGCAGGGTCTGCGCGCACGCGTCCATCGTGTCGAGCTGCGCCCGCTGCTCGTCGCCCAGACCCGAGTCGCGCAGCAGGTCGATCATCGAACCGAAGCCGTTCAGCGGCGTCCGGATCTCATGGCTCATCGTCGCCAGGAACCGCGCCTTCGCCTCGGTCGCCGCCTGCGCTTCCGTCAGCGCCGCGCGCAGTTCTTCGCTGAGCTGCCGCGCGTCGGCCAGCGCCGCCCGCGTCGCCTGCATGCTCATCAGCAGGTCCGGCGTCGCGTCCGCCGGCGAGAAGTCGGCGAGGCTCAGGCCGAGCTGCTTGAACTCGCCGATGTCGCGCACGACCGGCGCACCGAGGAACGTCGCCCGCTCGCCGCGATTGGCCGTCACCGGGCAGCCCTTGAGCTGGAGCGTGCCGTGCCGCGCCCGCAGCACCACCGTCGCCGCAGGATTGCGCGCCACGTCGCGCAGGCTCGCCGTGCGCGGCGGCCGCACGATCGCCAGATGCTCGTCGGCCAGCGCGCCCACTGCGACCCCGAGGCACCGCCGCAGCGCCGCGCCGAGCGTCACCAGCCGCCCTTCGGCATCGACGATGAAGCCGAACGGCATCGCCTTGGCGAAGTCCTCCGGCCGCATCGAGAATGCCTGGTCCGGCATGGCTCAGCGCATCTCCCGGATGCGGAAACAGTGATGCCCCGGCCCCGGCGACGCGAGTTGCTCGACCTCGATCGCCGTGCCCAGCCGCACCGCCAACCCCTTCAGCAGCCCGCGCACCATCGGCGCGAGCCCTTCGCGTTCGCTCCGGTAGTGCAGGATGCTCGACCCGTCCGCCTGCGCCTCGCGCGAGAAACTCGGCGGCAGCAGCTTGGGCATCGCTGCGCCGATCCGCGCGTGCATCGAGTCGAGGTTGTCGAGGAACTCGTCGAGCGTGCCGCCCATCATCGCGAGCAGGTCGCCGTAGCCTTCTTCGATCGTGTAGACGGTCCAGTATTCGCCGAACGCCTCGAGGATCGCCGCCGGCTCCAGCCCGAGTTCGCGCGACGCCGCACCGACCAGCGCGTAGGTGATCGCGTCGTCGTAGGACTCCATCGCGACGAACGGGCGATCGAGCAAGCCAGCGCGTTCGCAGATGCGCTGCCAGGCCGCCTCGCCGAAGCGATCGGTCATGAGTCCGGCGACGGCGCGGTTGACGAGTCCGTACATGCCGCGGCTATCGGAAGCGCGGGAGGTGGACTCAACTGCGCGCGGCGCGGAGGTTCGCCGGGTGCGGAGGTTCCCGTACGGGTGGTGCCGGGTCGCGTCGTGCGTCGGGTGGTGCGCTGATCTACTACTCCCGCGTCTTCGCGTGGCGAGCGGATTCGCCGTTGGCGAGCGGGAGTAGTAGTCGCCCCTGGAGACCGCAGCGCGCCTGCGGCCTCTTCTGGCGGCGCGCAGCGCCGCGCAACCTTTGGTTGCGGCCGCAGGACGCGCTAAGGTTGCGGTGGCGTCAGCGCATTCTCCACCCAGGCGAAGTGGCCAACGCGGCCACAAGGCTACTGGGACGTCAGGCGCCAAACCGGCGCCAGGTGCACGGACAACTCGCCGCCGGACTCCGTCGGGAGGCCTTCGACAAGTGCCATGTCGAGACTCGGGATGGCTGATGCAATCGTCCATTCGAGCGCATTGCTCGAAGCAGCCTGCGACCACTCGATCCACTGCGTCGTCATGGTCAGGCCAAGCACCGACGCATCGCTCGGAATCTTCAGGCGGACCTCAGCCATGCCGTCGGCCCCGGGGTTCTGCGGCGTCGCTTGCGACTCGAACACCTCGATCATCAGCGCGAACAACTGGCCGATGTAGAGATCGCAGCCAACCGGCGAACCAAGCCCGAGCAGCGCCATGGGGATCGGGCCGGGCGAACGGCTGCCGAAGGCCGCGAGGCCGAAACCCAGAGGCGGGCCGTAGGCGAAGAAACGCCCGTGACCGCCCGGCACCAGCGTGCGAGTGGCGACGAAGCTCCATTCGTGCTGAGGACCACCGTACGCACCACACCCACCACCAAGGTTGGCGACCGATCCTGCGATGTCCTCGAACTCCGCGTCCGCCATCCACCAGTTGGCGTTCTGGCCGGCAATCGGCTGCCCCGTGACATCGATGCACAGCGTGCCGCCCGTGTAGAGGAAGGGCGTCTGCAGCGGAATCAGCAGCGTGTTGGCACTCGTCCACGCGACCTGACTGCCCGGCCCACCCGAGACGGCGGGCGACGTTGGCAACGTCACGGTTCCCGAGAACACCGTCGTGGGTGCCGGGCCAACGTTCGCCGCGAATGTCGGCAGCGCGTCGATCGGCGCAATGGGCGCGATCGACAGCGTGACCGTGAGGTCCATCGAGCCACCGATGTAGACCTCGTTGGCAGCGCTGCGACGCAACTCGAGCGCGGTGATGGTCTGGTTGGCGAGGGATGTGAGGTGCGACGCGCCGATCAGGGTCTGTTGACGCAGAGGGCGACTCGCGCCAGCGATCCACTCGTAGCTGATCGCGTCGGTGGTGGCGTAGGGGGCCGGGATGACCGTGGCTTGTTGGGCGCTAGAAGTTGCACAGATAGCTGGCCAACCAATCGCAGTAGCCAGAAGTCCTTTGAATCTCATCGAACACCTCAAGGTGGAGTAGACACCACTTCAACATAGACGGCACGCTGCCTCGACCCAGTTCCTACTATGACTGCTATCACAGTCCCTGCAGGCACCGGTGGGACAGGGATGGAGATGTGCTTTCCGGGGGGGACAAGATGAAGGGAGCCAGAACCACCAGCTCCTCCAAGATCAATCTCCACCACCGCGTCATTGGTGCCGACATCGATCTCGATGGTCACCCCCTGCACAACAGGTGAGCCTACGCGCAGACCGTCAGCACCATTCTGAATCATCGGATAGTTCGTAGCTGCGCGGCGAGCGGCAGCAAGTTCGCCGAGAATCGAGCATCTCCGTTTTCGATAATCTGTGCCAGCCAACGAGAGAACAATCGCCTGTCTGGAACACTCTCTCTACCGATGACCTCCCTTGCAAGTCGCTCCATGCCGAGCCAGAGGAACTCGTCATCCCGGTAGGTCTTCGAAACGCTGTGCGCGAAGTGGACGCGAGTTGCAACAAGCTCGTCCAACGATGCACGCGTCGCCAGCCTCCGCAGCTCGTCAAGCTCCGGATCACCCGTGACCGGCAGCTTCTGGTCCTGAACCGGAGTCGGTTTGTCACCTCCGCTATCGGCATCGGGCGACCGACTCGATGCGATGGAGTACCCACAAGCCCCACCAGACGCCAACCCCACGAAGAACGTGGCGCCAGCTATGAGAAAAGCGCGCCTCTTCGGAATAGAAGGAGGCTTCGGCTTCGGAGCGACGAGGAAAACTGGCTCAAGACGCATGG
>CAYMRG010000240.1:0-7936 GCA_964392555.1 uncultured candidatus Brocadiaceae bacterium | reverse complement strand
CGAACTCGCCGGAGAGGTGCGGCGCCAGCTCGACGTGCTGCGGGCCGCCGGCCTGCTGGTCACGACCGAGCTGCCCGAATCGGTCGGCCCGTATCGCCTGCTGCACAAACTCGGCGGCGGCGGCATGGGATCCGTCTACCTGTGCGAGCAGGACGCGCCGATCCGCCGCCGCGTCGCCGTCAAGCTGATCCGCCCGGGCATGGACAGCAGCGAGGTCCTGGCGCGATTCCAGGTCGAGCGGCAGGCGCTGGCGCTGCTCGAGCACCAGCACATCGCCAAGGTCCTCGACGCGGGCACCGCGGCGAACGGCCGCCCGTTCCTGGTGATGGAGTACGTGCCGGGGTTGCCGGTCACCAAGTACTGCGACGAACGCCAGCTCGACACCGCGGCCCGCCTGCGGTTGTTCCTGCGCATCTGCGACGCCGTCCAGCACGCGCACCACAAGGGCATCCTGCACCGCGATCTGAAGCCGTCGAACCTGCTGGTCGTCGACCGCGACGGCGCGCCGTTCCCGGTCGTCATCGACTTCGGCGTCGCCAAGGCCGTCGGCGGGGCGCTGCGCGGCGCGACCATGCTGACGTTGCCGGGCCGCCTGCTGGGCACGCCGGAGTACATGAGCCCCGAGCAGGCCACCAACGAACAGGACGTCGACACGCGCACCGACGTCTACGGCCTCGGCGTCGTGCTCTACGAGCTGCTGACCGGCACGCTGCCGATCGAGAGCAAGATCCTGACCGCGACCCGCGACCTGGCCAAGACGCTCAACGACGTCGAGCCGCCGCCGCCGAGCGCGCGCATCACGCGCATGACCGCCGGCGGCTCCGTCGCGGCGCAGCGGCGCAGCACCGACGTCGCGACGTTGCGGCGCGCGCTGCGCGGCGACCTCGACTGGATCGTGCTGCGCGCGCTCGCCAAGGACCGCAACCGCCGCTACGGCATGCCGGCCGAACTGGCCGCCGACCTGCTGCGGCATCTCGCCGGAGAACCGGTGCTCGCCGGGCCGCCGAGCCGTTGGTACCGCTTCCGCAAGTACGTCGGTCGCCATCGGCTGCAGGTCGGCGCGGCGGCGACCGTGCTGGCAGTGCTCGCGGGCGGCCTGACGACCAGTCTGGTGTTCTACGGCGAGGCCGCCGCAGCCGAAGCGCAGGCCCGGTCGAGCGCCGACCGGCTGCACCAGAGTCTCGAGACGGCGCTGACCGCGCTCGACCACATCGTCGGCCTCGGCGCCGACGGGCTGCGCGCGATGCCCCAGGGCGAAGGGCTGCGGCGCGACCTGCTGCGCAGTGCGCTGGAGCTGCACCAGCGCCTCGGCCAGCTCGGCGAACGCGGCGATCCACGGCTCACGGCGGCGCTGGCGGTGACGCTGGCGCGCGCGGCGCGGCTGCACCTGCTGCTCGCCGAACCCGACGACGCCCGGTCGCTGCTGCAGCGCAGCGAACAGTCGCTCGCCGAACTGCCCGAGGCGACGCGGTCGCGCCGGGACCTGCTGCCGCAGACCGCGCTGACCAGCTACCTGATCGGCGACCTGCACGGTGACCTCGGCGATCGCGAGGTCTCGCAGCGGTACGCCGTCGACGCGCGACGCCTCTACGAAACCTGGCACGCCCTCGCGCCCGCCGACCGGACGGCTCGGCTCGGGTTGATCCGTTCGCTGCATGCGCTGTCGGACTGCCTGACCGGGGAGGCGACCGGACCGGCGCTCGACCTCCTGCGTCGCGCCGAACCGATGGCGCGCCAGTTCGCCACGGATCCCGGCGCGACGCACGAAGAGCGCCTCGCCGGCGTCCACGCGATGGTGCGCCTCGCCTGGCTGTTGACCGAGATCGGCGATCCGTCCGCGACCGCGGCCTTCACGTTCACGCATGAGGTAACGAACCGGCGGCTCGCCGCGACGACCGCGTTCCCCGAACGGCTCGACTACGTGCCGGTGCTGAACCAGCTCGTCGGCATCGGCTTCCGTCGCAGCGACTGGGGGCCGACTGCCGCCGACCTCGAACTCGAGATCGGACTGCTGCGGCAGGCGACCGCGGCGATGCCCGGTGAGGCCGGCAACCGCGCCTACCTGGCCGAGGCCCTGGCGCTGCAGTGCCTGCTGCGCGGCGATGAACAACCACCGGCGATCACCGAGTCGACCGAACGCGAAGCGATCCAGCTCGAGGAGGAGTACTTCCGCCTGCTCGGCAACAGCGCCGAGCGCGGCGACCGGCTGATCGCGCGCCTCGTCGACTACTGCGCCACGCGCATCGACTGGTTGGACCAGGGCAGCCCGTACCGAGAGCAGGTCGACCTCGCGTTCGTCCGGCGAGCGATGGCCCGCGCCGAAGAGTTGCGCGCGACCATGCCGCAGGCCTACCTGAACGATCGCCACGGCCGCGAGACGTGGAGCCAGGCGTTCCGCGTGCGCGCCCGGCTCCTGCTCATCGACGGCAGACCTGGCGAGGCGTTGCGCGAGCTGCAGACCGGCATGGCGTTCGCCGCGAGATTGGTCGCCGACCACCCCGGCGTGGTGCAGGCGTGCATGATCCGCGCCGAGCTGCAGTTGGCCGCGGCGCATCAGATGGTCGAAATCGGCGACGGCGAAACCGCGCTGCGAACCTTCAACGAAGTGGCCGAGCAATTCCTCTCCCTGCAGGGGCGCTACAACGATCCGGCCGCGTTCTGGCGGCGCGCGGCGCGCTCGCTGGACCCATGGCTGAAGCGCTTCGTCCACGACGAGGCTGCGGCTCGTCTCGGCGACGCGCCGCAGACGTTGCTCGCCGGGGCGGCAAACGTCGCCCGCTGCGCCAAGGTAGCGGCCGCTGCGACCGCGAGCGACCGCGGCGATCTGATCGGCTCCTGTATCGCGCTGTTGCGCCGCGCGAGGGCGTGCGGCGGCGACCTGTCGCGGCTCGGCGACGACGAGACGTTCGCGGCGCTGCGACAGGTCCCGGACTTCGCCGACCTGCTTCGCTGACCGCTCAGGGCCCCCGGCGACTCGCGACCAGCGTCACGGTCAAGCGGCGCGCAGCATCGCTGGGGTGGCGCGCGACGATCGCGTAGACACCGGCGCCGACACCGTCCGGCGAACCGGCGGGCCCGACGACCACCTGGGCGAGCAGGCTCGGCTGGCCGTTCAGCAGCAGCGTCAACGGCACGCTCCACAGCTCGCGCTGCTCGCCGGGGAAGCGCGCGGGGTCGACCCGCTCGGCGGCGAAGAAATCGACCTCGAACGCGACGCGCACACCCCAGTTGGTCAGGATCGACCACAGCGACGGCAGCGCCAGGACCTCGAACAGGATCTGCCGCGTCACCGGGTTCTGGCGCAGGACGTCGAAGAACAGCTCGCAGGCGGCAACGCCCTTGCCGACCTCGCCGACGTCATGATAGGCCGCGTCGTCGAGGGTCAGCATCGGCGCGGCGCGACCCGCGGCGACGCGCCCGGTCATCGGTCCGCGCTGGCGCTCGCCTGCGCGACAGGCCGGCAGCAGGCCCTCGCGAAGTCGCCGCACGATGACCTCGGATTCACCGCGGCTGGCCTCGGTGCCGGCCGCATCGAACGCCGTCACCAGCAGGTGCGCGACCGGCTGCTCCTCAGCCAGGTCGTCCCAGTCCACCGGCGCGGCAAGGCGTGCGGCGGCCTCGCGAAACTGCGACTCCGGCGACTGCACGCGCAGCTCGAATTCCTGCACGCCGCGCCAGAACACCACACGCGCGCGTTCGACCGCCGCGACCTCGAGGTCGAGCCGCCAGACGCGGGTGCGTTCGCCATCGTCGAGCCGGACGTCGTAGACGAGGCGATCACCGACCGCCGGATCCGCGTCCGCCGCCGGCACGACCAGGGCGCTGCGGTCGCAGACCACGCCCTGGGCGGCGCCGATCTCGTCCGCGAGTTGCGCCTGCCATCCGGCCGCCGCCGTGACGGCGCAGCCGCCCGAAGCGAGCAGCAGGGCGGTCAGCAGGGTGGCGCGAGCCGGCCGCACCGTGGTCAGCGCGGCGCCTGCGCCGGGTTGCGCGACCGCGTCAACTCGCCGACTGCCAGCGGCAGCGACAGGCCGAGGAAACCCAGGATCGCGAACGCGAAACACGGCTTCAGGTAGTAGTCCGGCGCATCGGTGGCAGCGAAGAAGCCCGCGAAGGCGAGGCTGCCGACGAATGTCGTCCAGGCGGCGCCGAGCCAAATCCTGTTCGCCAGCGGCAGGTAGCGCGCCAGGCGCTGCTCCCAGCGCTGGTGCGCTTCGCGACTCAGCAGGCGCGTCAGCTCGGTCCGCGTCACCGCATCCAGGTTCGGATGCTGCAGCGCCTTGTCGAGGACCTTCAGGCGCTCGCGCGCGATCTCCTGCTGTCGGCGCAACAGACCGAACACCATGCCGGCGGCACCGATGCACATGGCCAGGAACACGAAATCGTCGCCGCGCAAGGTCATCATGACGGTCCGAGAATGAGGGCGAAGGCGGGGACTACGGCCCCCCGCGGATTCTATTCCGAGCCGCGATCCGCCGCTCGCGTCAGTGGCGCTGCAGGGGCGCGAGACGGAGCTCCTGCAGGAAGGCGTCCGGGTCGCCGTCCCAGATGAAGTCGGCCCCGGGGATGCGGCAGCGGTCGTTCTCGCGCCAGACGAACGGCCAGCCCAGCGCCACCGCCGCCTCGTGGTCCGGCTCGCGATCGCCCACCATCACCGCGCGTTCGACGCCAGCCGCCTGCTGTGCCACCCGCAGCATGTCGGTCTTGCAGCCGACCCCGGGCGAATCGAGGCAGAACTGCCAGTCGGACAGCTCGCCCAGGCGCTGGCCGTTGACCATCGCGCCCATGTAGGTGCGCCGGCAGTTGCTGGCGAGAGCGACCTTGACGCCGGATGCCCGCAGGTGGGTCAGCAACGCGCGGACGCCGGCGAACAGGTAGTCGACGCCGTTGCTGACGACCTCGACCTCCATCGGCAGGACCACCGCGCGCAGGTCCTGCCAGCGGTGCTTGTGGTCCTCGGGCAGGAACGGCGCCCACACGCCGGCGTCGCGCATGCCCACCACCGCCTCGGCCTCGGCGTCGCTCGGCATCGTCACGGCGATGCCGTGCTGCTCGCCGAAGCGCTGCAGGCCGGCGCGGATCACCGGCGCCCACCACCGGAACGTGTCGTGCAGGGTGCCGTCGACGTCGAACACGACGAGCTGCGGCGGCAGATGGCGGCGACGCGGCGACATGTCAGAACCACCGGGCGAATTTGACGCCCATCACGGACAACTCGTCGATCAGGCGGCTGGTCTGGCCGAACCGATCCCGTTCCTCGCCGGCATCGCCGCCGGATGCGGCGGTGACGCGCACCTCGACCTGCTCGCGCTCGCTCCTGGCCATGCCGCGGAACCGCCAGCGCAGTTGCAACACGGCCGCCTCGAGCGGCAGCCGTTCGCCATCGAGCTTGACGAAGCCGGCGCCGAGCGCCTCGATCGCGATGCTCGCCGTGGTGGCATCGGGTGCCACCTTCGGCGCATCGCTGGCGCAGGCTTGCAGCGCCACGGCCAAAGCCAAGGCGGCGAACGGGCGCGTCGTCATCGCGCCGCCACTCCCTGGACCTCGACCAGCGCCGCGGGATCGAACAGCGACACGACCTGGAACATCGCCATCCCGGGGTAGTGCTTGCCGCAGTGGCGCCGCCAGATCGCGCCGATCGCCTTGCGGGCGATCGCGTAGTCGTCGCGGCTGGTGACGTAGAAGTTGAGCTGCACCACGTCGGTGAACGTCATCTCGGCGTCGCGCAGGATCGAGCCGATGTTGGCGAGCGCACGGTCGAGCTGCGCGACCAGATCGCCCGGTGCCTCGACTGCGCCGTGCGCGTCGTAGCCGCACTGGCCGGCGAGGTAGAGCGTCTTGTGCTCGCCGTGCTCGACGAGCCAGGCGTGGGCGAAGCCGATCGGCGCGGCGAGTTCGGCGGGATTGATCGGGCGCTTGCTCATGCAGAAGTCTCCTGGCGCGGCAGTTCGCGCAGGATCGCGCGCACCGGGCTGCTGTCGCCGGCGACGATGCGCAGCGGCAGAGCGATCAGCTCGTAGTCGCCGGGCGGCACGTGCGACAGGTCGATGTTCTCGAGGATCGCGACGCCGCCGTGGTGCAAGGCGTGGTGGCCGTCGAGCTGCTTGCTGTCGGCGTGGTCCATGCTCGGCGTGTCGATGCCGACCAGCCTGATGCCGGCGGCGACCAGCACGCGCGCCGCATCGGCACCGACCGCGGTGAAGCCGGGTCGCCACGTGCGATGGTCGTGCTCCGCGCGCGTGCGGAACAGGATGCGCTCCGCACCGGCCAGCATCGCCGGCGTCAGCGCCGCGGCCGGGATCAGCGACGGCGCGCCTTCGCCGCGCACCTCGACGACGCGACAGCGGCCAAGGTAGGCGCGCAGGTCGACGCCGGCGATGTCGGCGCCGGCAAGGTCGAAGTGCAGCGGCGCGTCGGTGTGCGTGCCGACGTGCGTCGACATGCGGATCGTGCTGACGTTGCACGAACCGCCGTTCTCCTGCCGCAGCACCCATTCCTGCGAGAACGGCGTGTCGCCGGGAAACGGCGCGGTCGCCGGCTCGATCGGCTCGCTGATGTCCCAGATGCGCAGCGGTCGAGTCATGGCACTAGCCGGGTTTGCGACCTTCGCGGAGGAAGCGCTCGTAGGCGCGCGTGGCGAGGATCTCGCGGATCGCGGCGATCGCGGCGCGGACCTCGTCCTCGGTGTTGTAGAAGTGCGGCGCCACGCGCAGGCCGGCGTCGGGGCGGTAGTCGACGACGATCTCGCGTTCGGCGAGCGCCTGGCAGACCTCGTAGCCGTGCGGCACGTCGATCGCGACGTGGCCGCCGCGCCGTTCGGCCTGCAGCGGCGACCTGATCGCGAGCCCCGCGTTCTGCGCGGCCTCGACCAGCAGCTGCGTCAGTCGCTGGCTCTTCGCGCGGATCGCCGGCAGACCCGCCTCGGCGACGATCGCGATGCCTTCCTTGCCCGAGTGCAGCGCGGGCACGTTCGGCGTGCCGGTCGCGAAGCGGCCGCCGTCGTCGCGGTAGTCCTGGCCGTTCGGCGAGAACAGGAACGGCTGCTTGTGCGCCGCCCAGCCGGTGAACGTCGGCTGCAGTCCCTTGACGAGGTCCGGCCGCACGTAGAGGAAGCAGTTGCCCGGGCCGCCGCAGAGCCACTTGAGCGCGCCGCCGACCACCGCGTGGACGCCGAGCTGGCCGAGCTGCAGCGGCAGCACGCCGACCGAATGGAACACGTCGAGGATCACGAACGCGCCGTGCTGTTCGGCCTTTCGCACGATCGGCGCGATGTCGACGATCGCCGAGCTGCGGAACATCACGTGGTCGATCGCGACCAGCAGCGTGTCGTCGTCGATCGCCGCCGCGATCTGCTCGCCGTCGGTCGAGATGCCGTCGGCCGCCGGCCCGACCCGCACGAGCTGCGCGCCGAGCCGCGCGTGCGCTTCGTAGATGTACTGGTCCGACGGGAAGTTGCGGTCCGCGTAGACGATCCGGTTGCGGCGCCCGTCGCAGCGGAAGCACGACAGGATCATCGCCAGCGCGACGGCGACGTTCTGGTGCATCGACACCGAGCCCGGCGCGACACCGAGCACGCCGGCGATGCGGTCGGCGACCTGCTCCTGCAGCGTCCACCAGCCGTCACCCCACGCGCGCACGCCGCGGCGATCCCACGCGTCGAGGAACGCGCCGACGCTCGCGCGCGCCGACGCCGGCATCGCGCCGAGCGAGTTGTTGATCAGGTAGTTGGTGCGCTGCGTGATCGGGAACCGATCGCGGAACGCGAGCAGGGGATCGCTGGGGCTCATCGGGGACCGTGGTCCCTTCTAGCCCGCACTTCTCACCACCGCCACGACCGAGCACGCCGAGCGCGCCGCTTTCGCCGCCCGGCGGCGTCGGGCTTCCCCGAAGCGTGCTCGGCGGGGCGCAGGCCCCGCCTCCGCGCGGCTTCGGGTCG
>CAYMRG010000239.1:0-7979 GCA_964392555.1 uncultured candidatus Brocadiaceae bacterium | reverse complement strand
CGCCGCATGCGCGCCGGGTCGGCGAGCAGCGATTCGACCGTGGCCTCGAAATCGTCGTGCGAGTGGAGCACGCACTCCTCGTCGGGCACGAAGAACTCGCGCACCTCGAGGTTCTCGCGCTCCATCAGCAGCAAGGCACCGCACGCGGGAACCTCGAATGCACGCAGGTTCATCTCGCCGCGGATGCTGCGGTTCCAGCCGATCCGGCAGCGGTTGAGGAACGCGCCGTAGGCCGCGCCGCGGATGCCGCTGCGCACCTCGGCGGCGACGCCGCGCGCGGCCAGCGCCTGCACGCGCGCGAGCCACGGCGCGCGTTCGCGTTGGACGACCGGGTTGAGGTTGCCGGCGAAGCCGAGGTCGATGTCGCGCGCACCGACCTCGGGCATCAGGCGGTGGAACGGCCGCTTGTGTGCGTACTGGCACCAGTAGCGCACGTCGGCGAACGACAGCCGCCGGAACAGCTCCTGGCCGGCGCGATCGCACAGCACGAGGTCGAAGAACGGCCACAGCCCGGCGAGGTACGGCAGCGACAGGTTGTAGTCGCTGACGACGCCGACGACCGGCACGGGGCAGTGTTCGAGGCCGGCCGGCAACGGCTCCTGGTCGGGCCACCAGAGCATCAGCACGTCGGGTCGGAAACCGCGCGGCAGCCGCGCGGCGAGTTCGTCCCAGCTGCCGGTCGACGGATCGAACGCGACGTCGAACGGAAAGCGCACGCCGTCGACGTCCATGCGGTCGGTCGGGCCGAACGTCACCAGCTCGACGCCGCGCATCGCCGCGCGTTCGTCGAAGCACTCGAGCGGCAGGTTGCAGAGGATGCGCACGCGGCTCCGCTCAGGCGGCCGGCAGGGCCGCGAGGTTGGCGCTGGCGTCGGCGTTGGCCGCCCGCAGGTCCCGTTCCCGTGCGACGCTCGCGCGGTCGCCGGCGACGTCGACGTGCTTGTACAGCACGACGCCGAGTCGGTTGAGGGCGTCGGCGCCGCCGGTGCCGCAGGCGATCGCGGCGCGGAACGCCTGTGCGGCCTCGTGCAGGCGGCCGAGCGCGTGCAGAGCGTGGCCGCGCGCGTCGTGGACCGGCGGTTCGTCGCAGCCGTGCGCGAGCAGCGCATCGAGCGTCGCCAGCGCGGTCGCCGGTTCCCCGGCCTCGAGCCAGGCGATGGCGACGGACACCTGCAGGTCGAGGTCCTGTGGCGCGAGCTGGGCGGCGGCTGCGAGCAGCCGGGCCGCGGCCAGCACGTCGCTATCGCGCCGGCGCAGCGCCGCCTGCCGCAGTTCGGCGGCGAAGTCGCCGAGTACGCGTTCGCTCTCGTCGGTGCGGCGTGCGACGACGCGCAGGGTCGGCTCGACCTTGCCACCGGCGGCCTGGACGAAGTCCGCGAGCGCCGCTTCGAGCTGGGCGCCGTGGCGATCGCGATGGTAGTGGGCGGCGACGGCGAGTCCGCCGCGGCGCAGGTTCTGCCGCACGTCGGCGAGGTTGCCCGCCAGCACCAGCGCTTCGGCCATCGCCGCGGGATCGCGCGGCGGGACGAACAGCGTGAACGGCTCCGCGCTGGCCCGCTCGTGCTGGCGGAAGCACGGGATGTCGGTCAGCACGGTCGGCACGCCGCAGGCCATCGCCTCGATCGCCGGCAGGAAGAAGCCTTCGTCGGCGCCGCTGCTGGTGCCGAGGAACACGTCGAGCGAACGGTAGTAGTCGCCCATCTGCTCGGGCCGCAGCTGCTGGTGCCACTCGATCGGCAGGTCGCTCGCCTGCTCGGCGGCGTCCGGGGCGGAGTTGGTGGCGCGCACCAGCACGAGGTCCTGGCCTGCCTGGCGGGCGAGGCGGCAGGCGGCGTAGCCGGTCGGGAGGTCCTTCCACGCCACCTGGTAGGGACCGACGAGGCCGACGCGCAGCGGTTGGCCGGCCGCGCGCGGCCGCGGCGCACCGGCGAAGTGGACGCCGTGGTCGATGGCGTAGACGACCTCGCGCGGCGTGCGGCCGAAGCGCGTGCGCAGCAGCTCGGTCAGGTGCGGCGCGATCGTCACGTGGTTCACGTTCGGCAGCCGGTAGACGGCCTCGATGCGCTCGCGCAGCGGCGCGTTCTCCGGCATGTCGCCTTCGTAGCCCTGGCAGAAGTGCACCGGCACGCCCTTCTGGGGACCCGCGGCCGCGGCCCACGGCACGGTCGTCCAGAACGTGCCGATCACGACGTCGCCATCCGGCAGGTGTTCCGGCCGGAAATCCGGCACGCGCCGGAACTCGCATTCGAGCCGCATCCAGGGCGGTGGCCCCGAGCGGCTGACGACGGTCACGCGGTGACCGTTGCGCTGGAGCCAGTTGGCGTCCTCGAGCGCAACCTTGATGCCGCCCCAAAGCTGGTCGGCGACCTCCAGCAACCACGTGATCCGCATGCTTGCGATGCTCCTCGGCAGCTTGATCGGCGCGTTGGCATGGGGCACTTGAGGCGCCCGCCGGCCGCGCGTGGCTTTCCGCTGCCGCACTGGGCATGATCCCCGTCCCGCTGCGCGCCCTGCTGCCCCGTGAACCCGCTGATCCGCGTCATCCCCGCCTTCCTGGTGCGGTTCTTCGCCAAGCCTTACGTCGCCGGCGATACCCTGGCCAAGGCCATCGACGTCGTGCAGCGGCTGCGACGGGAACGGGGCCTGTGGTCGACCCTGGATCTGCTCGCCGAGGACATCCGCACGCCGGCGCAGGCCCGACAGAACCTCGACACCTACCTCGCCATGGTCGACGCGGCCGCCGCGCTGCCCGCCGCCGATCGCCCGTCGCTGTCGTTGAAGCCGTCGTCCTACACGACGGCGCCGCTGCAGGAGGGCGGCGACGCCGCGGGCTCGCTGGCGGCGATCGAGCAGATCGCGGCGCGCGCCCGCGAACGCGGCGTCGCGCTGACGATCGACATGGAGAGTCGGCACTGGACCGACTTCACGCTGCAGGCGCTGCGCAAGCTCCACGCCGCCGGCATGACCGACGTCGGCTGCGTGTTGCAGACCAGGTTGCACCGCACCGAGGCTGATCTCGCGCAGTTGCCCGCCGGGTGCCGCGTGCGCCTCGTGATCGGCATCTACCGCGAACCCGCCGACCTCGCCCTGACCGACAAGCCGGCGATGAAGGAGCGCATGCTGACGTTCGCCGAACAGCTGCTGCGCGCCGGCCACTACGTCGAGTTCGCCAGCCACGACGACGCCTACGTGCGGCGCTTCCTCGAGGAAGTGGTGCCGCGGACCGGGGTCGGCCGCGATCGGTTCGAGGTCCAGATGCTCTACGGCGTGCCGCGCGACCGCTTCCTGGCCGACCTGCTGCGGCTGGGGGTCAAGGCGCGGCTCTACGTGCCGTTCGCCCTCGGCTGGGACATGGCGATCCAGTACCTCCGCCGGCGGCTCGACGAGTATCCGGCGATGGTCTGGCTGGTCTCGAAGAACCTGATTCTGCGGCGGTGATCGGGCGTTTCGCCCGAAGTATCCGTTACGGCGCCTGCTCGGAGGTCGATCCGGCTGTTCCAAACCGAGCCAGGGGGGAGACTTGCCGGCCTCGCTGGCGGCGGATCGAAAGTTTGGCTATACTCCTCGCCCCCTATGGACCCACTCGCCACGATTGTCGAACGGCTCTGCGCCTGGAAGGATGTCAACCGCGAGAAGAAGGACGGCAAGGACAGCTTCTTCGTGCGCGGGCAGGTGTTCGCCTACCTCGGCAAGAAGGGCGTCGTCGTCAAGCTCGCGCCGCCGCAGGTGACCGAGGCCCTCAAGATCATGGGCGCCAAGCGGATGCCGGATGATGGCGACCCGCATTCGCGCGAGTTCGTCGAGATCCCGGTGACCGGGCCGCGCGAAGTCGAGCGCGCGATGATGTGGCTGCGCCGCGCCTGCCGCCTCGGGCGGACCGCTGCCGGCCCGGTGTGAGCCGGGACGCCGCTGCGCGGGCTGCTGCCATCCGTCAGCTGCGATGCCAGGGCACATCGGCGACGCCAGCTCGCAGGTTGGCTCGGCGTGCCCACGTGAAGAACAGGTCGGACAGGCGGTTGAGGTAGACGCCGATCGGCCGCGGGACACCGGCGGCGGGACCCGCGTCGCGCACCAGCGTCCAGAAGCGCCGTTCGGCGCGGCGGGCCACCGTGCGCAGCACGTGCAGCAACGCCGCGGCCCGCGCTCCGCCGGGCAGCACGAACGTGCGCAACGGCGGCAGTTCGCGCTCCGAATCGTCGATCCAGCGCTCGAGTTCGTGGATGCCGGGATCGACGCGGGGCAGGCTCGCCTTGCCGCCTTCGGTCGCGAGGTCCGCGCCGATCTCGAACAGCGTGTCCTGGATCGACTTCAGCTGCCGGTCGAAGTCCGCGTCGAGTGGCTCGGCTCGCAGCAGGCCGACGAACGAGTTGAGTTCGTCGATGGTGCCGTAGGCCTCGATGCGGGTGTGGTCCTTGGGCACGCGGCGGTTGCCGAACAGTCCGGTGTCGCCTTCGTCGCCTGAACCCGTGTAGATCGGCATCGCGGCACGTTGCCAGCCGGCCGCGTGCGGCGCCAGCGGACGGACCAGAAACCCGGTGCGGGGAGAGGCGGTGCGGGGAGAGGCGGTGTGGGGAGATCCGGTGTGGGGAGACCCGGATTGGGGAGACCCGGATTGGGGAGACCCGGATTGGGGAGACCCGGATTGGGGAGACCCCGAACGGCCGCCGAACCGAGGGAAAACCGGTCGGCGGCTCGCGCCGCCGACCGGAACTCTGTTCTACACCTGGCGATTGCCCTTGCGGGCAGGAGAGGAGTCCATCGCCGCGGACCGTGGTTCCCGTCGCCTGGCGAGGTCGACGAGAACCGCCCAGGTCTCGGTCCAATGCAGAGCAGAGAGCTGTGCTAGGGGTTTTTTCGGATCCCCGATCCGATCTGGTGGAGTATTCCGGGCCAGACCTGGGCGCGCAACGGGCAACCCGGTTGGTTTTGCGCCTTTTCTGTTTACGCAGCGAGGAAATGCTGTTCGAGGCGCGCGCGCACTTTGCCAGGTTGGCTCCCGCGGCGCGCGAGGCGTTCCGCATAATCCGCGCAGGAGGCACCATGCATCGGATCCGGTTGTCGTCGACTTCGCTGTTCTCCCTGTTGTTCACCACTGCAGCCGTAGCGCAGGGGCTCGAACTGGACGTGCGCGGCGGCTCGATGCCGGGCGTCATCCAGGTCGACACCTACCCCGGGCTGATCCCCGGCGAGCTGGGCATGATCATCCCGTCGACCAATCCCGGGCCGACGCCGCTGTGGCCCGTGAGTCCGCTGGATCCGCGCTCGCTCGACGTCGGCATCGACCTGCTCGGCCTCGCGTGGCTCGGCGTCTACGACCTGACGGGACACTTCGCGTTCGGCGTGCCGATCGGCTCCGACCCGGCGCTGCAGGACATGCCGCTCTACCTCCAGTCGGTGACGTTCGCCTTCGGCGCGAACCTGCTCGATCGCATCAGCAACCCGGCCGCCATCCGCCTCGGCCTGAGCCACACGTTCCGCGACCGCGGCGTGTTCTTCAACGACGCGCGCGCCTTCGCCACGGCGATCCCGCGGCCGGATCGCAAGACGATCCTGGTCGGCGGCGGTGCGGGCCAGCTGCTCGCGCAGGTCGCGGTCGCGACGACCGCGATCTACGACCCGTGGACCGACACCTGCACGCCGGGGCCCGGTCTGAACACGGCGCGATCGATGCACGGCGCGACCAAACTGGCCGACGGTCGCTGGCTGCTGACCGGCGGCGTGGACACCAACAACGACCCGCAGGCGAGCTGTGAGATCTACGATCCGGTCGCCGACACGTTCACCGCCGTCGCGCCGATGGGCACGCCGCGGATGGGGCACACGGCGACGTTGCTCGGCAACGGCAAGGTGCTCGTGACCGGCGGGCTGCACGCGATGACGGTGACGCCGACCCAGCTGTCGGCGATCCACGACGCGGACGCCACCAGCGAACTCTACGACCCGCTCACCGACACCTGGACGCCGGGGCCGAACCTGTCGACGCCGCGCGCGGCGCACTTCGCGTTCACGCGGCCCGACGGCAAGGTCCTGCTCGGCGGTGGCATCAGCTGGGACACCGTGATCATCGTCGGCTGGCTGCCGGCGATCCGCCGTTCGTGCGATCTCTACGATCCGGTCGCGAATGCGATCGGCTCGGCGCCGCAGATGGTCACGCCGCGCTCGACGGTCGATCCGGTCGACCTCGGCAACGGCCGCTGGCTGCTCGCCGGCGGCATCAGCTCGCTGTCGCTGACCAACCCCGGATCGCCGACCGCCGCGGCCGAGATCTACGACGCCGCGACCAACACCTGGACCGCGGTCGGCGCGATGGCGACCGCGCGCGGCAACCACAAGGCGTGGGCGCTGGGCAACGGCCAGTTCCTGCTGGCCGGTGGTGCCAACGGCAGCATCCTGAGCCCGACGGCGCTCGACTCGAGCGAGATCTTCTCGACGACGACCAACACGTTCTCGTCGGGGCCGACGTTGACCAGCGCGCGCGCCGGCGCCGCGGCCCTGCCGTCCGCAGTGGGCCAGATGCAGCTGTTCGGCGGCGCCTCGACCGGCGGTTCGATCTCGTACTCGACGGAGTGGTACTTCTTCTGAGCGGCCACGATCATCAGCCCCTGCTCGACCAGCTGGCCGCGATGGTGCGCTCGCTGCGGCGCGCGCGCGGCTGGACGCGGCGCGTGCTGGCGCAGCACACCGGCATCAGCGAGCGCTTCCTCGCCGACGTCGAGGGCGGCCACGCCAATCCGTCGCTGCTGCGCCTGGCGACGCTGGCGCGGGCGTTCGAGGTCGACCTGATCGCGCTGCTCGGCGGCGAACGACCGGCCGCGCAGCGCCGCCACATCGCGCTGCTCGGGCTGCGCGGCGCCGGCAAGAGCACCGTCGGCCCGCTGCTCGCCGACCGCCTGCAGCGCCCGTTCGTCGAACTCGACGCGTGCGTCGAAGCCGCGACCGGACTGCAGCTCGGCGAGATCTTCCAGCTGCACGGCGAGGCCTACTACCGCGCGACCGAACGCGCCGTGCTGGCCCAGCGGCTCGTCGGCGAGCCGAGCGTGCTCGCGGTCGGCGGTGGCATCGTCACCGACCCGCAGAGCTTCGCGCTGCTGCGCCAGGGCGCGCACACGGTCTGGCTGCGCGCGGCCCCCGAGGACCACTGGCAGCGCGTGCTGGCGCAGGGCGACACGCGGCCGATGGCCGACAACGACCGCGCGTTCACCGACCTGCGCCGGATCCTGACCGAACGCGAACCGCTCTACCGCCAGGCCGACGTCGTCGTCGAGACGTCGCAGCACAGCGTCGACGAGGTCGTCGAGGGCGTGCGGCGCGCGCTGGACGAGCGCCTGCCGGCGTGAGCGATCACAGATGCGGCGGCAGTGCGTCGGGCACGGCCTTGCCGTCGTCGCCGCGCACCAGCACGAGGATCGCGCCGTAGGGCACGACCAGGAACTGCTCGTCCTCGAACGAGATCTCGATCGCCGCCTTGCGGAAGAACAGCGCGTAGTCGCCGAGCTGCACCTGCATCGGCAGGAAGCGCGGCGCGCGGTAGCCGTCCTTCCACGGCTCGTGCTCCTCGGTCGGCGGCGGCAGCGGCTGACCCGGCCCGATCGCGACGATGCTGCCGCTGCGCACCTCTTCCTTCTCGAGCACGCCTGGCGGCAGGAACAGGCCGACCTTCGTCATGTTCTCGGACTTCTCCGGCTTGACGAGGACGCGATCGCCGACGACCAGCAGTTGCTTGTTGCCGCGCTTCATGGCGGGAGGGGAGGATACGCCGCGCGCCGGCCGACTGCATCCGCCGCGTTGCACCCGGCGAACGCATCCCCATGAGCCGAGCCGCCGTTCCCGAGGTCCGCGTGCGCACGACGAACGACCGCCCGGTCCGGCGCGACGGCGACTTCGTCGTCTACTGGGCGACCGCGGCGCGCCGCCGCCGCGCCAACTTCGCGCTGCAGCGCGCCGTCGAGATCGCCGCCGAGTGCGATCGGCCGCTGTTC
>CAYMRG010000238.1:0-8137 GCA_964392555.1 uncultured candidatus Brocadiaceae bacterium | reverse complement strand
AGCACCAGCGGCGCGCCCGCCGGCGTGACCGGCGACGGCAGCGCCGACAAGGTCGTCGCGACGCCGCCCTGCGGGGCTTTGGTGCAGGCCGTGGCGAGCGCCAGCAGCGAGATCGTCCAGACCGCGGCGGACCGCGCCAGTTCGCGAAGGGCCATCACGGCGCCACCTCGAAGTACCAGGAACCCGCGTATTGCACGACCGCCAGTGTCATCTCGGGCAGTTCGACCGAATCGCGCGCGAACGTCACCGTTCCCCGCGCCGTCGCCACCGGTGCCGCCGCGGCCCCCGCGCCCGGCACCGCCGGCGCGAGCTTCGCGACCGCGACCCGCACCTGCGCGGCGTCGAGCGCCTTCTGCAGCGCGGCCCACATCGGCGCCGGGCTGTCGAAGAAGTCGCGCTCGGCACGCACCGCGTCGAGGTTGTCGAGTTGGTCGCGCCCGACACTGATCGAGCAGCAGCGCGCCAGCGCCGCCAGGTCGCGCCGTTCGCGCGCGGCCAGCACCGTCGCCACCAGCTCCTCCGGCGTGCCGCGCAGCAGCGTCGCCGTCGATTCGGCCAGCAGAGCCGGCGCGTCACCCAGGTAGCGCGGCGCTTCGCCAGGGCCCTGTGGCGCGGCGGCGGGGCGGTCGGTGGCCTGCGACGCCTGGAGCGGGGCGGCGAACAGCCCGAGACGGGCGCCGCCGAGGATGGTCAGCAGCAGGGCCGCGGCCGCGAGGGGCCACAGCCAAGGCGAGCGTAGGGTTCTGGACACGGGGACGGCCTCGGGGGTGGTCCGGCGACTTGGAGGAGTGCGCGAAAGGGCGAGCGTGGCGACGATCCCATGGGACGGGCGGACCGTCAAGGCGGGCCGGGGGTTCCCGGGGATGCGCGGGGTACCGGTCGCCCCCGGCGGTGGCGCGAAGCCGCACTGCGCCAAGTTGCTCGGGCGGTCGCCGTCGGCTGCGACGGTCCCGCAGCATCGAAGCCCAGCCACAAGGCCAACTCGGCATCCGGTCGCCGCGCGGTCGGGCGGAAAGGTCGCGCTGCCGCACCCGACCGTAGCTCCCCGTTCAGTTGATCGGGATGACGCCGGCCGGCGTCACGGCCTGCGTGAAGGGAAAGGGGCAACTCGCCGTCAAGCCCGGAATCTCGCTTTGCAGAGCCTGGAACGCCACCGTCGTGCCGATCAGGTTGGGATCCATGGGAATGGTCAAGGTCGCCATGAACCCGTCGGTCCACTGGGCGGTCCACGGGTCGACGAGCCAGACGCACGTCGGGCACATGGGTACTGGAACCGGCAGCAAGGGTCCAACCATCAGCCAAGGGTTGAAGCCACCGGTAATGATCGCCAAGGACAGCGTGGTGCCAACCGTCACCGGAGGAGCGAACTGGATGGGGGTGCCGTTCACATCGATACGTGTGATCGGGATTGGCAGCGCGAGGCAGGCCGCCGCGTAGTAGGGCACCCGGCCGGCGTTGGCATCGAAGGTGAACCGGTGCACGTCGCGATTCGATGGCGAAAACGAGACCGTCTCGGTGGCAATACCGAACCTGGTGCCCCCGAGGTGCCCAACCTGCGGCCTGGTGTGCACCGTCATCGCGGACGGCGGCGTCAACAGCAGACGCGACTCGATCGCCGGCGTCGACGCCGACAGCCCGTAACTCGACAAGCGCACCTGGTTGGGCCCGGTCGTCGCGATCGGGTCGCGTTCGACGTGGGCGAGGACGAAGCGGATGCCGTCGCAGTCGACGGCCGGCATCACCTGGTCCATCGCGTTGGCGCTCGCCGGATCGCCGAGTTGGCTGAAGTTGCGCACGCCCGATACCGACGTCGCGGCGCGGAAGACCTGGCCGTGGATGTCGTGACCGCCCACCCCCATCTGGCGTTCGTAGCAAACCGCGAACAGGCGCGGCGTCGTGAAGTCGAGGCTCGGCGAGGAGGCGACGGGGTTGGTGTCGTTGGCGCTGGAGAAGTCGACCGAGAACGACGGCATGAACAGGGTGCCCGAGGGCGTGATCCCGGCGCCACGGATGTCCTCGTCGGTGGCGCTGAAGCGTCGCTGCCAGACCACCGGCCAGAACCGGGGCGGGGACGCATTGAGGCCGCAGGAAGAACCGATGCGGGGTCGCGAGTCGAAGCTGCCGATCGTGTTGTCGACCGCGAGCGAGCCGGTGGCGAACTGGTTGGTGCCCGTCACCAGGCGGAACAAGATGTCGTGGTCCGCGGTGGTGACTTCGCGCTCCCAGACGACACAGAACTGCAACGGGATGCCGCCACCGCCGGTCTCGGCGCCGACGTCGCAGGCGAAGACGGAGCCGGCTTCGGGCCCGTTGATCTGGAAGGTCGCGCCGACGGCCATCGGCGTGGCGATGCGGCCCTTCACGACCTGCAGCAGCCAGGGTTGGCCGACCACCGCCACGACCAGGGCGCGGGCACCGTCGTGGGCGATCCTCGCGCCGGTCCAGTTCTCACCGGTGAAGTCGATCGCCTGTACCGTGCTGGTAGCGGTCCACGTCACGAAGCAGTCGGTGTCGGTGCTGCTCCAGACGCGATGCCAGACCAGGACCGGGGCGCCGGCGCCGCCGTTGGCGATGCCGGGGGCGAAGTCGATCGAAGGTACCGTCGAGACACCGGCCGTCGCGATCACGGGATCGAGCGTGATCGGCCATTGCGCCGTCGCGAGGAAGCTCTCCGGCACCGTCAGGCGGATGCACGCGCCATCGAGCTCGACGGGGATCGGCAGGCGCCTGCCGCTGGCGTCGAAGACGACGGCGTGGCGATAGCTGACGGCGCCGAATGCGCCGCGGAACTCGATGCCGTCGGCGACGCGGCCGGGCGCCAATTCGGCTTGGATCCGCTGTTCGACTACAAGATCGCCGATGCCCTCGCCGTGCTCGAACACGAACGACTGCTCGACGTGATCGATGGCCAGATCGAAGACCTCGCGAACGCCGCTGCGCTCGCGCCAGAGGCGGTCGTTGTCGCGGTGGAGCGTCACCGGCCTCGCCAGGTCGGTCGTCGCCTGGCCGCGGCGGACCGACGCCAGGGACAGCGCCACCGGGAAGTTGCGCGGAGCATCGGCGCCCAGGTACGGGATGAAGGTCGCCTGGTCGGCGCCCAGGCTGAACTTGAAGTTGCGGCCCAGGGCCCACAGCTCGCCGTCGCGTTCCTCGTGCAGCACGCGATCGAACCCTGGCTCCGTCGTCGGCACTTCGTCCTGCCCGGTCTCGACTACGGCTCTCGCATACTGCGGTGTCTGCCCCAGGTCCTGGACCATGGCAGGGGCGAGCGCTGCGGGTTCGGCGCTTCGCTTGGCCGGGGCGACCCAGACTGCCGATCGCAGCTCAGCCGGCGCGGCGGCCCCCTCCTGGGCCGCGAGGTTGCCTATTCCGATGATCCCGAGTAGCACGACAGTGCTTGCAACTCGGGTCATCGACCTGGGATCGGTAAGAGCGCCTGTCAGGGCGCCGACACGGAACAGGGGCGACGTGGGCATGCGGGTGGCAGCGGCAGTGGCTGCGGAAGCACACGCTGGGGACGCTCCGATCCCGGCCATAGCAGCGCTGCCAAGCCGACGGCTCGAGGCCAGAGCTTCGAAGCCCGCTCCCTAGACTCTTCAGTGCCGAACCACCCACCACCCACCAACGCAAGGGGAATAGGTTCCATACTCGGGCGTCATCGAACGGTAACGCGCCTCTGCCTTGCCTGACGGATGATCCAAATGGATTGTATATCCGCCCGTGCAGTCGATCTGCTCATACACCAATATGGATATCGTGCCTTGCCCGCCATCGCCGTCCTCCTTGTCCAAACTCAGCGAAAGAAAGCCAAGGCGCGCTACCAAGCGACTCGCCTCTTCGACCTTGCCTTCTCGCATCAACATCCGAACCTCGTTCATGGAGTTCAGATTGTCATCCAAGAGCTTCCCGAGTTCCGCGTTTGCGAATGGCAGTCCGTGAGCCCGAGGAGTCATGACAAACACCATGACGCCACCCCATAACCCGGTCAACACGAGCATTGAGCCAAAATACCCGAGCAGAAATGGCTTCAGGCGCAGCTCTGGATCAGGCGGAAGCGAGGACACTGTCGGCTCCAGCTTACCCCATGCTGCCGATCGAGCGAGAGGTTGAGCCTCTTGACCGTCAGTGATCCCGGTGCACCACACCCCACGCCGCCCCTTCCGGCAACTCCACGTCGATCGCCCCGGCGTCGACCTGCACCGTCCGCAGGCCAGGCGGCAGCTCCTCGAGCGAAACCCCGGCCAACGAATCGAGGCGCACCGCGGGTCGCAAACCCGCCGCGGGTACGCGCTGCGTGCGCGGCCGCAACCACACCTGCTCATCGCCCTCGGCGACGTCGATCCTTCCCAGCAGCGGCGAGGCCCCCTCGCGCGGGATCGCGAACAACCAGCGGCCCGCCGGCAGGAAGACGCGGGCTCCGGCCGCCTGATTCCCCGCAGCGACGAAGGCCGTGACGCGGTTTTGCAGATCGACCTTCGCGGCCACAGGCCACAGCCCCAGGGCGAGTTCGCCCGGCAGCGCGAGGTCGCCGGCGTCGACGCGCAGCGTGCGGAACGCGCCCGCGAGGTCGACTTCGACCGGCCCGGCGCGCCATAGCGCGGCCGGCACGAGGCGCTGCCACGCGGTCTTGCTGCCGACGTCGGCGGCGAGCGCGACCTGCACCTCCTCCTCGGGGCCAACCGCCAGCTCGACCTCGCGCACGGCACCGGCACACGCGAACGACGTCGCTGCGGCGCCGCCGCGGACCGCGACGTGGCCTTCGACAGGCACGTGCACGAACCGCAGCCGCGCCGTCGCGCGCTGCGTCGGCGTGAAGACGATCTCCGGCTGCGCGCCGGCGCTCGCGAACGCCACGTCGACGACGTCGGAGACCTTCGCGTTGCCCGCGCCCTCGAGCCAGACCCGGTAGCGGCTCGGCGCCCCGCCGCGCAGCGTGAACGCGCCGTCGGCATCCACTTCGGGCAGGAAGCGGTCGATCCGCCGGTCGCCATCGGCCGTCACCTCGTAGGCGACGACACGTACTTCTGCGCCACCGGCGCGGGCCCACGCCGGAATCCGACCCGCGGCAAACGCTTCGCCGAGCGGCCGCGCGGTGACGATCGTCGCCTCGAGGCGCCGCGGCAGGTCGGCGGTCAACGCCAGCGACCAGACCGGCCCGCCCGTGGTATGCGCGATCATCGGTGGCCCGTTGCGCAGCTGCATGCGCCGCTCGCGCACCTGGGTGTCCGTCGCGACCTCGATGCTGCCGCGTTCGGGCAAGCCGGCAACGACCGCGAGGCCGCCACCGTCGGTTGTCGAGCCGCGCTGCGCGGCGCGCGAGTAGACGCGCCCGAGGCCGCGGTGCAGCTCGAGGTGGATCGTGCAGGCGAACGGCAGGTCGGCGAGCGGCGCGCCCTGCGCATCGACGAAGCGCAGCACGAGCTCGCGCCCCGCTTGCAGGTGCAGGTCGAACGTCGCACCCGCGGCGAGCGGCAGAACGGGCAGCGGGATCTGCGCCGGCGACGTTGTCTCACTCGTCACCCACAGCGTCCACGGCCCGGGCGTCGCCGCCGCGAGTTGCCAGGTATCGCCGCCATGCGCGGTCCGCGCCATGTCCTCGTTCGCACGATCGACTTCGATCCGCAACCCCGGCGGGCAGCCGGGGACGTCCCCGACGAAGACGCGCCCGCCGACCGCGAATGCCATCGCCGCGCCGCGACCGCCGGATGCTGGCTCCGGAACCGGCGCGGGCGCGAGCACCCGTTCGTCCGCCGCGCGCACGACGTCCCTCGCGACCGGCTGCGCCTGCGCCGCGACGACGACGCCGTGTCCACCGGCCGCCATGAGCGACGGTTCGACGTCGGCCCACGGCGCCCACCAGACGAGAACTGCAGCGATCGCGATCGCCGCCCCGAGCAGAACCTTGCCGAGCATCAGCGTCGCTCCTCCGGTTGCCAGCACACCCATCCCCGCCGCCGCAGGCAGCGCGGCGGGTGGCGCATCCAGCCACCCACACCACACCACCGCCGGCGCGCCAAACGTCGCCGCGAGCCGGCGCCGCAGCGCCGCGCGGCCGCGTTCGAGGCGCTTGCGCACCGCGTCCTCGGTGACACCGGTCCGCGCGGCGATCGCGCACGTCGACAGGCCGTCGAGGTGGTGCAGCAGCACGGCCGTGCGGAACGGTTCGGCGAGCGCGTGCACGGCCGCGGCGACCAGGCGCTGGCGTTCGAGGCGCAGCACGACCTCGTCGGTCGCTTCGGCCGCATCACGCCCCACCGCGCCCGCCGCGCGCCGCTGCGCGGCCCGTTCGCGGCGGAAATGGTCCGTGGTCCGCCGCCGGACGCGCGCCGCGAGCCAGCCGCGCAGCCCCGACCCACGCGCCCACACCGGGTGCCCGTCGAGCCATTCGCCGGCGACCTGCTGCGCCACGTCGTCGCCGACGTGTTCGTCGCGCGCCAGCGCCTGCGCCAGCCGCCGCACCCAGGCCATCTGGCCGAGGAGCTGCGCCGGTTCACCTTCGGTCGGATCGGCCATGCAACACGGGAGCGGAGCCGCCCGCGCCCATGTGACCAGAATCCAGCGAACCGGCAAGCCGAGCAGCCGCCGTTCCTGGACTGCCGGCCGTCGCCCCGTATCCTCTTCGCCCCCCACCCATGACCTACGACGTCCTCGTGATCGGTGCCGGCCCCGCCGGCTACGTCTGTGCCATCCGTTGCGCCCAGCTCGGCCTCAAGACGGCCGTCGTCGAACGGGAATACATCGGCGGCGTCTGCCTCAACGTCGGCTGCATCCCGAGCAAGGCGCTGATCGCCGCGGCCAAGCTGGTCGACAAGATCCAGCACGCCGACGTGATGGGCATCAAGGCCAAGTTCGAAGGGCTCGACGTCGGCGCGCTGGTCGCCTGGAAGGCCGGCATCGTCAACAAGCTGACCTCGGGCGTCGGCGGCCTGCTGAAGAACCACAAGATCGACACGCTCCTCGGCGAGGCGAAGTTCGTCGCCAAGAACAAGGTCGAGGTCACCGGCAAGGACGGCAAGCAGACCGTCGAGGCGAAGAACATCGTCGTCGCGGTCGGCAGCACGCCGATCGAGGTGCCGGGTTTCGCGTTCGACGGCGAGAGCGTCTGGTCGTCGACGCACGCGCTGGCGCCGAAGAAGCTGCCGAAGCGGATGATCGTCATCGGCGGCGGTTACATCGGCCTCGAACTCGGCCTGACCTACCACCGCCTCGGCACCGAGATCCGCGTGCTCGAGTTCATGGACCGCGTGCTGCCCGGCATGGAGGACGACCTGTCGAAGGAGATGGGCCGCTCGCTGAAGAAGAAGAAGATCGACGTCCACCTCAAGACCAAGGCCACCGGCTTCAAGAAGACCAAGGGTGGCCTCGAGGTCACCGCCGAGGTCGAAGGCAAGCCGCAGACGTTCGAGTGCGACGTCGTGCTGTCGTGCGTCGGCCGCCGGCCCAACGGCAAGGGCCTCGGGCTCGAGGCGGTCGGCGTCAAGGTCGACGAGCGCGGCTTCGTCGCGGTCGACCACAAGCGCATGACCAACGTGCCCGGCATCTACGCGATCGGCGACGTCGCCGGCCAGCCGATGCTCGCGCACAAGGGTTCGCACGAGGGCCTGGTCGCCGCCGCGGCGATCGCCGGCGACAAGGGCGCGGCCTACGACCCCGCGTGCATCCCGGCGGTGATCTTCACCGACCCCGAGATCGCGTCGGTCGGCCTGTCGACCGAAGAGGCGAAGAAGGCCGGTTTCGACCCCGTCGAGGGCAAGTTCCCGTGGGGCGCGTCGGGCCGCGCGATGTCGCTCAACGAGACCGAGGGCTGGGTCAAGGTCGTCGGCGACAAGAAGACCGACAAGCTGCTCGGCGTGCACATGATCGGCCCCGAGGTCACCGAGCTGGTCGCCGAGGCGGCGCTCGCGATCGAGCTCGGCGCGACCGTCAGCGACGTCGCGCAGACGATCCACGCGCACCCGACGCTGCCCGAGGCGATCATGGAAGCGGCCGAAGCGGTGCACAACATGGCCGTGCACATCTTCCAGGCGCCGAAGAAGCACTAGGCGCAGCGCACCGCCGGCGCGATCCCGTTCCGCTCACCGCCGGCCGCGCACTTCCTGGATCAGCTCCATCTGGATCTCCTGGATCTCGACGAGCC
>CAYMRG010000237.1:0-8140 GCA_964392555.1 uncultured candidatus Brocadiaceae bacterium | reverse complement strand
GCGCGCGCCGCCTCGACCGCGGCGTTCAGCGCCAGCAGGTTGGTCTGGAACGCGACCGAGTGGATCACCTCGACGACCTCGGTGATCGCGAGGCTCGAGCTCTTGATCTCGGCCATCGCCTCGTTGAGGCGCGTCATCTCGTCCGAGCCCTGGTCCGCGGCCTGCTTGGCCCGTTCGGCGAGCGAGTTGGCTTCCTGGCACTGGCGCGCGGTCTGCGCGGTGCTCTCGTTGATCGACTGCAGCGTCGCGTTGACGTGGTCGATGGTCGCGGCCTGCTCCGACGCGCCGCTCGCCATGCGGTGCGACTCCTGCGCGATCATGCGCGAGGCCTCGTCGATCTGACGGCTGCCGCGCGCGACGCCGGCGATCGTGTCGTGCATGCGATCGAGGAAGCCGTCGAAGCTGCGGGCGAGCATGCCGATCTCGTCCTGGCTCTCGATCGCGAGCCGCTTGGTCAGATCGCCGTCGCCTTGCGAGATGTCGCGCAGGCGGGCGTCGAGCGTCACGAGCGGCCGCTGCAGGCGCTTGCGCAGCGACAGCCAGAAGGCGAACCCGGCGAGCGCGATCATCGGCGCGCCGATCCCGACCGCGCGCCACGCGAAACCGGCCATCGCCGCGTCGCGCTCGGCCAGCGGCATCACCAGCTCGTAAGCGCCGTGCATGTCGCCGGCCTTCCAGTTCTCCATCGGGAAGCCGACGATGTCCTTGCCGTCACCGGTCGGGCTGGTGCTCGGCTCGCCGTGGCAGAGCATGCAGCCCTCCTCGAGCCGGATCGCCCGCAGGTAGTGCATGCGGTTGGTCTTGCTGTCGATGCGGGTCATCTGCTCGGCGCCGCCGGCCTCGACCTGCGCCGTCAGGTCCTTCAGCAATTGGGTGCGGAACGGTCCGGCCTCCTGGTCGTTGCTCGGGTCGTTGTCCTTGTTGCGTGCATCGAACGCGGTGACGCGGAAGTCGAGGCCTTCGCGCTGCGCCGCCGCCTTGGCCGCCATCCAGCCGGCGACGACCGGGATCGTCCCGTAGATGCGGCTGGCGCGGTAGTCGCCCTTGCTCGTCACGATCTGGCGCAGCTCCTCGAGCAGCTCCTTCTGGGCGAACACGTTCTTCTTGTGCAGCGCGCTCATGTCGGCGCGCGTAGCGTCGGCGACCGCCGTGAACGACGCGGCCTGCCGTTCGAGCCAATGCTCGGCTTCGGCGCGGTACGAGCTGCCGAGGACGACCATCGTGATGCTGCCGACCAACAGCATGATGCCCAGGGAAGTGACTAGGATCCGCAGCAGGAGGCTGTGGCGGAAGGCCACCGCGGTCGCGTTCTGCACGTTCATGGCCAAGCCGATCGGCGAAAGGCGGGTCGTTGCTGCGCGGGTCTTTCCCTTAGGGATCTACCAGCCGGCCGCGGCCGCGCCCGGTAGGCTTCGCCCGCGTGTACGTCGCCGATCTGCCGTGGTACGACCTGCCCGAGCTGACCGCCGCCACCGACGCGTGGTGGGCGGGTATCGGCAGGCACTTGGGTCGACTCGGCGTCCCGGGTGTGCCGGCCGACCTGGCCCGTGCCGACGACATCGCGGCGACCTGGGCCGATCCACGGCTGCTGCTCGGCCAAGCCTGCGGCTACGACGTACTCTACGACGCGCGCGACGTCATCGTGCCGATCGCGACGCCGTGCTATGCCGGCGCGGGGTGCTCGGGTCCGTTCTACCGCAGCGAAGTCGTCGTGCGCGCCGACCGGCCGTACCGTCGCCTGGACGACCTGCGCGGTGCGCGCCTGTCGATCAACGAGGTCGCCTCGCATTCCGGCAACAACGCGCTGCGGCCGCTGGTCGCCCCGCTCAGCCGCGACGGCCGGTTCTTCGGCGCCGTCGAGACGAGCGGTGCCCACACCGACAGCCTGCTCGCGTTGCACCAGGATCGCGCCGACGTCGCCTGCGTCGATGCCGTGGTCACGGCGCTGCTGCGGCGTGTCCGCCCCGGGCTGCTCGACGGGCTGGTGACGATCGCGCACACGGCACCTGCTGTGGCGCCGCCGTACGTCACGTCGCGGCACACCGACGCGGCGACGCGTTCGCGGTTGCAGCAGGCACTGGTCGCTGCGGCGGCGGATCCGGACCTGGCCGCGTGCCGTCGCGAACTGCTGCTCGAGCGCTTCGAGCTGCTGCCGCCAGCCGCCTACGACGCCCTGCAGGACGCCGAGCGCGTCGCGCAGGCGTTCGGCTACGACGAACTGCCGGCGCCGCGCCGTTCGCCGCTGTTCCGACCCGGTCAGCCCGGCGGTGGTGGTGCCTGTGGCGGCGGCGCGCGGCGCTGATCGGTGCGCGGTTTCGGCGGCCGTTCCCTTGCCCGGCAATGGCTGGCCGCGATCATCGTGGCATGCTCGACATCGGCGCGAATGCTCCCTCCTTCACCTTGCCCGACCAGGACGGCGTCCCGGTCGCGTTGGCGGACCTGCGCGGCCGCTGGGTCGTGCTGTACTTCTACCCGCGTGACGACACGCCGGGCTGCACCGTCGAGGCGTGCGAGTTCACGGCGGCGATGCCGGACTTCCGCGACCTGCAGGCCGAGGTGTTCGGCTGCAGCGCCGACGACGCGGCGGCGCACACCAAGTTCATCGCCAAGCACCGGCTCGGCATCCGCCTGCTGACCGACGCCGATCGCGCGGTGCTGCAGCGCTACGGCGCGTACGGTGAGAAGCTGCTCTACGGCAAGCCGGTCACCGGCATCATCCGGTCGACGGTGCTGATCTCGCCGGACGGCAAGGTCGCGCACCACTGGCCGACCGTGAAGGCTGCGGGCCACGCCGAGGAAGTGCGGCAGAAGCTGCTGGAGCTGCAGGGTGGTGCGCCGGCCGCTGCGCCGAAGCCGGCGAAGAAGGCCGTCAAGAAGGCGGCGAAGAAGACCGCGAAGAAGGCCGCGAAGAAGGCGACCAAGAAGGTCGCCAGGCCGGCGGCGAAGAAGCCCGACAAGAAGGCCAAGAAGGCCAAGAAGACCGCCAAGAAGTAGCGCATCCTTTCGCCCGATGTCCGCCCGCCGCGATGTGTCGTCCGCCAAGAATCCAGCGATCCAGCGCTTCCGCGCGGTCGCCGCCGGTGAAGTGCCCGACCTGATGCTCGCCGAGGGCGTGCGGCTGGTCGGCGAGGCGGTCGCCGCGGGCGTCGAGGTCGTCGAGGCGGCGGTGTCGCCGCGCTGTGGCGACGAGTCGCTGCGGCACGAGCTGCAGAGCCGCGCGCGCACCTTCCTCGACTGCTCGGACGACGTGCTCGCCCGCCTCAGCGCGCTCGACACGCCGCAGGGCGTGGCCGTGCTGCTGCGGCGCCCGGCGGTGACCGAGCAGCAGCTTTTGCGTGGTCCCGGCGCGCCGCTGGTGGTCGTCGCCGCGGGCGTGCGCGATCCGGGCAACCTCGGCTCGCTGCTGCGCGCGGCCGAGGCCGCCGGCGCCAGCGGCTGCCTGACGATGCGCGGCGGCGCCGATCCGTTCCGCGACAAGGCGGTGCGCGGGTCGATGGGGTCGATCTTCCGCCTGCCGGTGCGGCACGGCTTCGACGCGGCCGGCGTGATCGCGTTCGGCAAGGCGCACCTCCTCCAGCTCGTCGTCGCCGACGGCGGCCGCGGCGATCGCGCGCATACCGCCGTCGACCTGCGTCAGCCGCTGTTGCTGGTGGTCGGCGCGGAGGCCGCCGGTGTGCCCGACGAACTGGTCGAGGCCGCCGCGGCGTGCGTGCGCATCCCGCTGCGCGGGCAGGTCGAGAGCCTCAACGTCGCGGTCGCGGCCGGGGTGCTGTTGTTCGAGGCGCAGCGCCAGCGCGGCGGCGTCTGACGCTCAACGACCGGCTTCGGCGAGGCGCGCGCGGCAGATCGCGGTGAGCGGCCAGTCCGGCGGCGCGAGCCGCAGGGCCTCGGCGAACGCGCTGCGCGCCAGCGTGGCGGCGCGTTCGGCCGCGTCCGGGCGCCCCGTGGCGGCGAAAGCGCGCTCGCGGCGTTCGGCGACCACGCCGGCATCGAAGTGCGCGGCGGCCGAACGCGGGTCGAGCCGGAGTGCTGCGGCGGTGTCTTCGTCGGCGCGGTCGCGCGCCGCCGCGGCCGCGAGCGCGTCGCCGTCTCGGAGGGCGAACTCTTCGGCGACGAGCCAGCAGGCGGCGCGGTTGCAGCGGGCGCCGGCGACGTCGGGATGCAACCGCAGCACCGCATCGTGGTCGGCGATCGCTGCCGCGATCGTTTCCCGCGCCTCGCTCCAGGCCGCGTCGTCCCCGAGCCGCAGCGCGCGGCGCAGCGCGACGAGCCCGCGGTGCGCGAGCCCGAGCGCGTTGTCGGCCGGTTCGAGCAGCGCCGCCGAACAGTCGTCGAGCGCGGCGTCGAGCCCGAGCATCGTCGTCGGCAGGGCGCGCCGCAGCCGCGTGTAGAACGCGCCGTAGCCGTGCTGCAGATCGACGGCGCTCGCCGAGCAGTAGAGCGCGAGCGACGTGTCGCCGATCGCCTGCGCCGCGGCCGCCAGCGCCAGCCGCGCCGGTTCGTGGGTCGCGTCGATCTCGACGACTTCGCGCAGCACGGCGATCGCCTCGGCGTCGCGGTGCTGCAGCCGCAGCAGCTGGCCGCGGCCGAACAGACGGTCGACGTCGCGCAGCACCGAACGGTCGTGCAGGCCGAGTTCGAGGTCCGCGATCGCGCCGTCGCGCCGTTCGTCGGCGAGCGGCTCGTGCGCGGCCAGCAGCAGCCCGCGGGCGAACCGGGCGTCGATGAGGCCCGGTTCGCCGGCGATCGCGCGATCCAGTTCGCGCAGCGCCTCGTCGTCGAGGCCGCGCGCCTGCAGCATCCGCGCCAGCAGGTGGCGCACGCGCGGCACCTCGTGGCGGGCGAGGAAGTCGCGGGCCCGCGCGATGCCGCCGTCGAGGCGCTGCCACGAAGTGCGGTGGTCGCCGAGGCTCGCCGCCAGCGCGGCGTCCTGCAGGACCGTGGCGACGTGGTCGGTCAGCTCGACCGACTCGGTGGCGGCCGTGCGCGCCGCCTTCTCGCGCACGGCGATCGGCACCAGCACGAACGCGGTCAGCGCGGTCGCGGCGAACGCCGTGCGCAGCACGCTGCGGTGCCGCCGCCCGAACTTCGCCAACCGGTAGCCGAGCGTCGGCGCGCGCGCCAGCACCGGTTCGTCGCGCAGCCAGCGCTCGAGATCCTCGGCGAAGGCGCGCGCGGTGGGGTAGCGGCGCTCGGGCTCCTTGGCGAGGCAGCGCGCGAGCACCCGGTCGAGGTCGGCATCGATACCGGTGGGGCGGGGTTCGACTTCGACCACGGCGCGCAGCAGCGACGGCAGGTCGGCCGCGGCGAACGGCGGCGCGCCGGCGAGGCAGCAGTGCAGGGTCGCGCCGAGCGAGTAGACGTCGCTGCGCGCGTCGATGCGGTCCGCGCGCCCCAGCGCCTGCTCGGGCGGCATGAATGCGGGCGTGCCGACGACGGCGCCGTCGAGCGACGCCGAGGCGTCGGCGTCGAACGTCTTGGCGAGGCCGAAGTCGACGACGAACACGTGGTCGCCCTCGACCAGCAGGTTGGACGGCTTGACGTCGCGATGGACGATGCCCTGCTCGTGGGCGTGGTGGAGCGCGTTCGCCGCGTCGCGCACCAGCGCCACGGCCGCGCGCGGCGACAGGCGGTGGCCGCTGCCGATCGGGCCACCGTCGATGAGCTGCATGGCGATGTGCTCGGGCGTCGCGTCGTAGACCGCGGCGATGTGCGGATGCCGCAGGCGCGCCGCGGCGGTGGCTTCGCGGGCGAAGCGCTGGCGCAGGCCGGGGTCGGTGCCGTGTGGCAGGGTCTTCAGTGCGCAGCGGCGTCCGAGCCGACGGTCGAACGCTTCGTGGACCACGCCCATGCCGCCGCGGCCGAGCTCGCGCACGATCGCGTAGCGTTCGCCGTCGTCCGCCGCGGCGGGCGGTGGCTCGGCGGCCATCGCGAGCAGGCGGGCCAGCGCGCGTGCGGACAGCGGTTCGCTCATCCGCGGCCTCCGCCGTCGCGGCCGAACAGCCAGTCGAGCTCGTCCCGCAGCGCCTCGGGATCGGCGACGGTCTCGGCGACCGCTGCGTGCAGCAGCGCGCGGTATCGCTGCCTGGCGCGGTCGAGCCAGTTGGCGACGTCGGTGCGCGTGATGCCGTGGCGCGCGGCCAGCGTCGCGTGATCGGGCTCGTCGCCGCTGGTCAGGAAGTAGTCGGCGAACACCCGCCAGCGGATCTCGTGGCCCTTCGCGAGCAGCTCGTCGCGCAGCCGCGCCTGCGCGGTCTGCAGCAGCTCGCGCCGCCACGCGTCGTCGAGCGCCGCGTCCGGCGCGCGTTCGCGGCCGTCGACCGGCTCGTCCGCGTCGGCGACCGGCTGGACGGTCAGCGAGCCGCCGCGCTTCTGCGCCTGGGCGCGGCGATGGCGTTCGCTGACGAAGTTGCGCAGCGAACGCTTCAGGAAGCCGCGGAAGCGGCCGCGCTGCGGGTCGGCCTTGTCGAGCAGGCCGCTCGTCAGCAGCCAGGCGAACGCATCCTGCGCGAGGTCGTCGAGGTCGCCGCCGCGCCCCTGGCACGCGGCGAGGTAGGTGCGGATCGGCCGTTCGTAGGCGTGGACGAGCGCATCGAGGTCGCGCCGGCCCGCCGGCAGCAGGATCCGCGACCAGCGGGTCGACGGGAAGTCGTTCGGAGCGGTGTGCGGGTCCATGCGGGGGCGCGGCCGGACGCGATGATAGTGACTCGCGCGATTCTCGCCGAAACCGTGAGGAATCCGCCGCCGGAGTGCATACGGCCGGTTGACGGGCATGATGCCGGGGCGCGGCGCTCCGGCTGCCCGTGCGACGAGGCAAACCATGAAGTGGATTCCGATGACCGATCTGTTCGCGCTGACCCTGGTGACCGCCGGTGCCATGGGTTCTCCGTCGGCGCAGGAGCCGACCGATGCCGAAAAGGCGCCGAAGCCGCGCGACGAGCGCGTCGAGGCCGTGCTGCGCGAGATGGACGCGTTCCGCGGGGCCAAGGCGGCGACGCCGACTCTGCAGTTCACCGGCGAGTACGTCGTCACGTTCGCCGGCATCGACAAGCCGGTCGCCAAGGGCGCCGCGGTCGAGCTGTTCGACGGCAACGACCTCGCGCGCAGCACCAGCGACGTCGGCAAGTTCGGCGCGATGGAGAAGGGCCTGCTGCGCGACCTGGTGTGGGAAGCGGACCCGAGCCTCGGACCGAAGCTGCTGCGCGGGCCGGCCGCCGCGGCGGCGCGCCGCTACTTCGCGATCCTGCGCGGTGACGATCCGCGCGGTCTCTACGATCAGATCGAGATCGTCGGCAACGAAACGCTCGACGAGCGGCCGGTGACGAAGCTGCGCATGACGCCCGCCACGGGCAAGCCGGACGTGTGGTTCGTCGCCGGCGGCGAAGTGGCGCGCGTCGACATCGAGCTGCCGGCACCCGAAGCGGATCTGATCCCGGCGCAGCTGCACTTCGCGCAGTGGACCGCGATCGAAGGCCGCCGGTTCGCGAAGCAGCGGATCCTGGCGATGGGCAAGGCCAAGGTCACGACGACGTGGCAGGAGATCGCGGTCGGCAAGGCGATCGACGTCGCGAAGTTCACACCGCCGGCCGCCGTGGTCGCGCTGCAGAAGAAGGGCGGCGACGACGCGGATGCGGCGACGGGCGCGACCTGGCAGATCGTCGAGCGCTCCGAGCAGGCGGTCGCGTCGATCCGCGTGCGCGTCGCCAAGAAGGACATCAGCGCGCAGCTCGCCAAGCTGCTGCCCGAGGTCGGCGCGTGCCTGCGCGCCGCCGGCGTGCAGCCCGCGGGGGCGCCGTTCACGCGCTACCACGCCGAGACCGACGACGAGGTCGAGATCGAGGCCGGCATCCCGGTGCAGAAGCCCTTCGCCGAGCAGGGGCGCGTCAAGAACAGCACGCTGCCGGGGGGCAAGCTGCTGACCTACTGGCACGTCGGGCCGTACGACAAGCTGACCGAGGCCCACGCGGCGGTGCGGGCGCACCTCGCCGCCGAGAAGCTCGAGGCGCGCGGCGGGCTGTGGGAGGTCTACTGGACCGACCCCGGGATGGTGCCGGATCCGAATCGCTGGCGGACGCAGTTGTTCGCGCCGATCCGCTGAACGCGCTGCGCCAGGACGGTCGCGGCGCCCTGGTGTCGGACG
>CAYMRG010000236.1:0-8143 GCA_964392555.1 uncultured candidatus Brocadiaceae bacterium | reverse complement strand
AGTCGCGCAGCGCCAGCCACTGCAGGCCCGCGATCTTCGCGATCTCGGCCAGCGAACGGCCGTGGAAGTCGCGGCAGTAGGACAGGTCGAGGTGGCGCAGGCGTGGCAGGTTGGCGAGCTGTTCGAGCCCCTTCGACGTCACGTGCGTGAACGTCAGGTCGAGGTGCTCGAGGTTCGGCAGCGCCTCGAGCGCGGCGAACGTCGCGCCAGTGACCTGGAAGCACTGCGACAGCGACAGCCAGCGCAGCTCGGTCAGCTTGCCGAGTTCGGTGACGCCGGCATCGGTGAGCGGGATCGCCGTGCCGTAGCCGCGCGCGTCGGGGTCCATCGCGCCGAGGTCGAGCTGCTGCAGCCTGGCGAAGCGCGGGTCGCTGGCGAGCTTGGCCAGGGCATCGTCGTCGAAGTTGAAGCCGCGCAGCGCGACGACGCCGGCGGGCATCTGGTCGAGCGCAGCCGGGCCGTGGCACTCGGTCCATTCGACCGGCTTCGCGTCGGGCGTCGGCGGTTGCGGATCCTGCGGCGCGCTGGCGGCCTGACGCGCCTCGCTGCGCAGGTGCATCACGCCCAACACGGCACCGAGGCCGAGTGCGATGAGGGCAGCCGCGAGCCAGCGGGAGCTCGCGCTGCGCGGCGCAGCGGGCTGCCCGGCGGGCGTGGCGCGGGCGCGTTCGCCACCGATCGCTTCGTCGAGCAGCCAGTCGAGGCGACGCTCATGGGCCAATTCGCGGGCGAGTTCGTCGGTGGTGGGTTCGGTCATGGTTCGCTCCGTTCGAGGCAAAGGCGCAGCGCGGCGCGCGCGCGCTGCACCAGGGTCTTCGTGCCGTTCGGCTTGAGGTCGATGCGCGCGGCGACGTCGCGCCAGCCGAGGCCGTCGCGGTAGTGCAGCTCGAGCGCGGTGCGGGCGCGCGGCTGCAGGCCGCCGAGGCAATGGCGGAGGCGGTCGACCAGCGCCTCGCCGTCGTCGCGATCGGCGCTCGCCAGCCAGAGTTCGTCGACCGCGGCGGCGACTTCGCGTTCGCGGCGGCGGTGCCACCACCGACGTGTGCGCAGCCACTGGTTCTTGGCGACGCCGCGCAGGAACGCCTTCGCGGCGCCGTCATCGTCCGGTAGTTGCGTGCGGCACGCGACCAGCAGCACTTCCTGGACGAGGTCGTCGGCCTCGTCGGCCGAGGCGCCGAGCATGCGCAGGTAGCGCCACAGCGGCTGGCGGAAGTGCGCGACCGCCGGCTCGGCGGGGGCGGTGCGCGGGGGCTGGGGCGTGGTGGTCACGGGCACGATGCAAGGTCACCGGAGAGGCAGAATGCTATTCACGAATCCGGTCCGCGACCCGGCGTGTGGTCCACGGCTTGCTGCCGCTAGGCGCGGCGCAGGGATCCGAATCGGCCTTTGTCCCGGCCGCGCGCGCTCTGCATAGTCCCCGCACCACTCCCAGTTCTTGACCATGCGCCACATCGCCACGTCCGGCCTCCTCCTCCTCTGCGTCGCCTGCAGCACCGTCGGCTCCGGCCGCGACCCGCTCGCGCCCGACTTCCCCGTCGTCACCTCGCGGCCGCAGGGCGCCGATGCGCGCTACGGCCCGGGCGTCGGCGAGTCGATCCTGCAGGCGGGCGGTGCGCTGACGCGGACGTCCTACGACGCCGGCGGCAGTTCGACCGATGCGACGACGGTGAACCTGCTCGGCGGCATTGGCTACTTCGAGAACGAGTGGCTCGAGATCGGCGGCCAGGTGACCGGCGACTGGACGATCGTCGACGGGCCGGGCGACAGCACCTCGGTGTTCCTCGCGCCCTACGCCAACGGCAACTACAAGGTGAACAACCGCCTGTGGCTGTATGCCGGCCCGCACATCGGCCTCGGCTACTTCAAGACCAGCGGCGACGACGCGACCGACATCCAGTACGGCCTGCAGGGCGGCGCGCGCTATTGGCTCGATCCGCGCACCAGCCTGTTCGGCGAACTGCGCTACACCGCCGCGAGCATCAAGCTGGGCGGCGTCGACGTCGACATCGACACGACGCAGTTCCTGGTCGGCTTCAGCCTGGTGTTCTGATGCCGAAGGCCGCCAACGCGCTGCTCGTCGCGCTCGCGGGCCTCGCCGCCTGCGCGGCGCCCGGCGGTCGCCAGCGCGAGGTCGCCGTGCTGCCGTCGGGTGACGGCAGCGTGCTCCGCTTCGACGCCAGCGAGGTCGCGGTGCTCGACGCCGAAGGGCGCGCGGGCCGCACGTTCGCCAACCGCGGCGGTGGCGCGCCGAGCGCGGCGGCGCTCGAACTCGCGCAGCGCCTCGCGGTCGTCGCCTGCCCGCAGGCGCTCGCGGTCACCGATCTCGGCGGCGTCGCCGAACCGACGTGGGTGGCGCTGCCGGAACGGTTCGCGGCGCGCACCGCGGCGCTGCGGCAGGACCGCTGCGCGCTGGTCGGGCGCGGGCGCGACACGCTGGTCGTGCAGCTGCCGGCCGGCAACGTGCTGTGGCGCGGCGCGGCCGGCGTGCGGCTCGACGAGGTCGCGCTGGTCGTGCCGACCGGCCCGGCCGAACAGGTGGTGCTCGGCCGTCGCGGTGAACAGGTGTTCGTGCAGCGGCTCGACCTGAGCCGCGGCGACGGCGAGCTGACCGGCGAGACGCTGGTGCCGCGCCTGACGATGGTCGGTGCGGCGGCGACCGCGGGCGGCGCGATCTTCGCGGCCGGCCTGCGCGAGGAATCGACGGCGAGCACGCGCGGCGCGCTGAAGCAGTACCTCGTGATCGTGCGCATCGATCCGGCGACCTTCCGCGTCGAAGAGTTGGTCTACGAACGCACCGACGCGCTCGAGGCACGCGTCACCGACGTCGCGGTCGGCCAGGAGATGCTCGCGGTGACGGTGTGGCTCTATGGCCGCGGCACGCGGTTGCGCGTCTACGACCAGGTCAAGGACCGCCATCCGGCGAATTGGAGTTTCGACAAGGGCATCGCCGACGGTTCGGCGGTTGCCTGGCTGAGCCCCGACTACGTCGCGGTGGTCGGCGCGAACGCACCGCCGCAGATCCTGCAGGTCGTCGGCGAGCCGTGATGCGCGTCGCCGCCGTCGCTCACCGCGGCGGTGGCACGCTGCGCGCCGCGCGGAAGCCGACGAAGGGCCGCCGGTCGCCGAGCACCGGCTGGCGGTAGCTGCGCGCGAACGCGGCCCACGAGTTGACGAGGTAGCTGCCGCCGATCACGACCTGGTCGGCGCCGTCCTGCACCCACTCGGCGACGTTGCCGAGCAGGTGGCAGAACGCGCCGTCCTGGCCCTGCGCGAAGCGCGGATCGTTCGCCGCGGCGACGTCGGCGACACCGTCGTCGTAGCCCTTGAGGTAGGGCGCGAGCTTGTCGACCTTCTGCCGCGCGACGTCGGCGATGTTGATGCGGGCATAGCCGGCAGGCGGTGCTTCGCCGTTGCCCCACCAGTAGCCGTCGTCGGCGCGCGCGCCGAGCGCGACACCGAACTCGGCGACCGTCGGCAGCCGCAGGCCGTAGGCGCCGAGGAACGACGCGATCGTCGCGCGGTCGACGCCGCGCACGGGGAACTCGTCGCCGGTCGGGCCCTCGAGGTCGGTCGGCACGGCGAACTTCAGCCGCCACTGGCCGAACGTGACCTCGGTCGCGTCGAGGTAGAACGGCTGCCCGTCGCGGTCCCACAGCAGCACCAGCGCGCAGTCGCCGCGGCGCTGGTCGCGGACGCGGCGCGGCAGGAGGCGGCCGCCGCGTTCGTCGGTGTTGTCATCGGTGACGTCCCACGCGGCCCAGGTCGCGAGCCATTCGCGGTCGCCGGTGGCGAGGCGCAGCGCGCGCGGCCGTTCGCGGTCGAGGCGATCGACGTGCTCGGTCGCGGCGGTGCGGTAGTTGGCGAGCGGGATCGCGGCGGCACGCTGGCGCAGGGTCTCGAGTTCGCCGAACGCGTGCAGCGCCGTCACCGCGCGCAGCGCGCCGAGGGCTTCGGCTGCCTGCTGCTCGGCGTCGAGCCGTTGGAGGGCATCGCGCCAACGCTCGTCGTCGAGCAGACCGGTGGCCGTGGCACGCGCGCGCAGGCCGGCGGCCACGGTGCGGATCTCGTCCGCGGTGCGCGGCGTCGCCGGCAGCGGCTGCGCGAATTCGGCCAGAAGTTGCTCGCGCGCGGCACGCGCGGCCGCCGCGGCGTCACCGCCCGGATCCTGCGGCGGTCGCTCCGGCACGGGCTTCTCGGTCGGGCCCGATGGCTCGGGCTTCGCGGTGGCCGTGCCCGGATCGTCGGTGCGCGGATCAGCGGGCCGCGGCTCGGGATTTCGGGTCGGCGGTTGCGTCGGCGGCTGCGCCTGTCCGGTCGGCGAGGCCGTCTGCGACGGGTTCGTCGGCGGCGACGCTGGCGGCGTGTCGCCGCCCTTCGGCCAGAACGCGAACGCGAGCCCGGCCAGCGCGACGACGCCGACGCCGATGCCGAGCGTGCTCGCGCCGCGGCGCGCCGGCGTCGCAGGGGCGGCCGTCGGCACCGTCGCGGCGCGAACCACCGTGCCTCCCTTCGCGGTCTTCGGCGCCGCGGCAGCCGCCGGCGTGCGCAGTCCGGCGATCAGGTCCTGCCACGACGCGAAGCGGTCCTCGCGCTTCAGCGCCATCATCCGGCAGATCGTCTCGAGCAGCGCGTCGCCGTTGGCCTGCGGCAGCTCGGGTGACGACCACGGCAGGCTGCGCCGGTCGGTCTGCTCCATCGCCTCCTGGCGCGTGACGACGTCGCGCGGTCGTTCGCCGGTGACGAGCGCCCAGAACGACACGCCGAGCGAGTACATGTCGGTGCGGAAGTCGAGGTCGCGGCCCGCGACCTGCTCGGGGCTCTTGAACGCCGGCGTGCCGGGCGAGAAGCCGGTCTGCGTCAGGCCCGGGTCGTCGCTGAGCACCTTGGCGATGCCGAAGTCGGCGATCTTCAGCGTGCCGCGTTCGTCGAGCAGCAGGTTGTCGGGCTTGATGTCGCGATGCAGCACGCCGTGTTCGGCCGCCTCGGCGAGGCCGAGCGCGCTCTCCAACAGCAGCCGCCGCGCATCGTCGGCCGGCAGCCGCGCGCCGGGCAGCTTCTTGACGTGGCTCGCGAGGCTGCCGCCGGGCATGAACTCCATGACGAACCACGGCAGGCCCTGTTCGCTGCCGACCTCGTAGACGTCGACGATGTGCGGCGATCGCAGTTTGCCGAGCGTCCTGGCTTCGGTGCGGAAGCGTTCGACCAGCTCGGGGATCGCGATCTCCTTCTGGATCTTGACCGCGACGCGGCGATCGAGGCTCGTCTGCGTCGCGAGGTAGACCGCGCCCATGCCGCCTTCGCCGAGCAGCTTGTCGAGGCGGCAGCCGCCGAGCACGCGCCCGAGCAGGGGGTCCTGCGGTGCCGCAGCGGCGGCCGTCGCCGGCGCCGAGGCGGGGGGCGTGGGCGACGGCAGCGTGCCGTCGGCGGTGCGCCGGGTGGCCAACGTCGGATCGGCGGCGAAGCGCTCGCGCGCCGCCGCCAGCTGCGTGGCCGAGATCCGGCCGGCGCGCACCTGCTCGGCGAGGAACGCCTCGGGATCGCGGCCACTCGGCAGCGTCTGGTCGCTGAGCAGGCCCTCCGCGATCAGGAACTGGACGAAGGCGGCTGGGTCGGAAGGGGGCATCGGCACGTCGGGCATGCTACCCGTCGGTAGCGGCGTTCCCGCGCCGGGCACACGGGCGATTCGCGGGGAGCGCGCGTTTGCGTAGTGGCGTCCCGCGAACAGCCGCCTTGGTCGCGCCCGACGCGCGGTCGAAGAGGCAGCGCCGGGTTCCGTGTGGGGCCCGGATTTCCGCAGGTCTTTCGATACCCGTGGCGAGCTCGGAGCTACTTCCCGCGGAGTGTGCCCCGCGCTCCTGGACCAAGGAGAGAACGATGCCTGCCTACTCGCTGTTCCTCTGCGCGGCCGCGTTGGCCGCACCCGGTGCGATCGCCTTCCCGGACGGCGAGCCGAAGCTCGCCGTCATGCTGGCGCCGAACACCGTCGAATTCGCGATTTCGGCCGCGAACGTCGACTTCCTCGGCATCGTCATCGGCTCGCTCGACGGCAACCTCGTCCACTACTTCGCGGGGCTGCCGCCGCTGCTCGACAACCACGTGATCCTGACCTTCGGCCTCGGCGGGCCGGACGGCATGGTCGCCAAGCTGCCGGAATCGCTGTTCCCGGCAGGCATCCCGATCTACGCGCAGGGCGTCGTGCTCGACGCCGCCGGCATCACGTCGTCGAACGTCGCTTCGTTCGTGCTCGACGTGACGGTGCCGTAGCGCGTCCCGGCTCAACTCGCGAGCGGCGTCTCGCGTCCGCTCGCGTCCACGGCCCACGGCGTCCACAGCAGGGCGAGTTCCTCGACGCGTGTATCGGCCTTCTTCGGCGCGATGTCCTTGGACTCGATCACGATCTTGTTCGCGTCGAACTGATCCTGGATGCGCGTCGACGCGTCGCTGAGTTCGCGGTTGAGTTCGCGCTCCTGCTGTTCGAGCGCCTCGACGTCCTCCTGCGCGCGCCGCACGTCGCCCTGTTCGCTGCCGACCTTGCTCATACCCTTGATCGCGGTCGTGACGCCGGTGGCGACCTTCTTGCGGCCGAACAGCGAACCCAGGATCGACGTGCCGACGTTGATCACCGCGCCGAGGCCGGCGTTGCGGCGCTGCGCCTTCTGCTGGTCGACGACCTGCTCGGCGTTGCGCCGGCGCTCGACGAGACGCAGCAGCTTCGGCTGGTAGGTCTGCTGCAGCTTCGACAGTTCGCGATCGCGTTGTTCGCGCACGGCGAGGCCGATGCGCGCGCGGAAGTCGCCTTCGCTCTCGCCGGGTTTGCCGGTGAGCTTCAGCTCGGGGCACCATGCGATCTGCAGGTTCTCGCTGCGGTACAGCTCGTCCTTGAGCTGCTTGCTCCACGCGGCGTAGGCCTTCGGCTGCGACGCGCCGGCCGGCAGCGCGGCGAACGCACCGCGCGCATCGGGCTCGTCGTCGAAGTCGAGCGTCTGCTCGGTGCTGACGACGCCGTCGTCATCCCACGGGTTGGCGTCCATCTGCGCCTGCAGCGGCGAGACCACCGCCAGCTTGCGCCAGAGGTCGATGTTCTCCTTCGACGACTGGTAGTGCAGCACCGTGCTCGCCAGCAGCGCGGGCTTGTAGACGAGCTTCTCGCCGCTGCCGAGCGCGCGGCGCGCGGCCTGGAAGCGCTGCGTGATGCCGTCGGGCAGCACCGGGCGCGCCGCGGCGACGGCGCCCTTCGGCACCGCGCTCGCAGCCGCGGCGGCGGCGACGCCCTGGCGTGCCGTCGCGGTCGGCGTGCTCGCCGCCTTGCGCTCGCGCATGACCTTCTCGATCTGGTCGCGCGACAGCGGACCGCGCAGGTAGCTCATCGCCCAGCGCGAATGCAGCAGGACGGGGCCGTCGTCGTGGACGTTGTGCAGCAGGAACGGTGTCACAACCGAACGGCAATCCACCTCCACCGACGAAAGATCCAAACGGCCTGCCCCATTCGGCGTCGCCGTTCGCAACGTCCGCCGGGTCTGATGACCCAAGCGCTTCGTCGACCGAGCGGCGCCGCTCGTACTCGCACCCTCACCGACAGCGCCTTCGCCGCAACCATCGTGAAGGCGCCGGATGCTGCGGCCAGTTCCTCTCGACGTTCATCAAAACATTCCATCAGAAGCGACGCGACACCGTGGGGTGCCTGCTGGAGCTTCTGCTGCCGATTGTGTTTGTCCTCGGCCTTGTGGTGCTCTGGAATGTGATGGGGGAAACGGTTGAGCCCGCCAAGCACTACGTCGACTGGGGCTCCCCCGGGTCCCTTGCCGACAACACTAGCGCCGCCGCGTTCCGCAGCTCTCTGTGCTACAACGCGTCGACGGGCCCAGCAATCGACGGCATTGCCAACTGCAGCTCCTTGCCCAGCTCGACCAGCATCCGCTGCTGGACTGCCTACGACCCCATGGTCCCCGTGCGGAACCTCTGCTACACGACGATCGATCCCTTCGCGTTCGTCTTGGGTGCCGCTGGCGGGGCGCGGAACTCGATAGTGGGGCCGCTGGCCATGGACGACATGATTACGCTGCAATGGGCGACTCGACACACGATCAAGAGCACACGAGACTTCAATACGATCATCACGGCGATGTCTACGTGCGGGAAGCTC
>CAYMRG010000235.1:924-8143 GCA_964392555.1 uncultured candidatus Brocadiaceae bacterium | reverse complement strand
ACCTCAGAGAGCGGAGTGACGGCGGGGCCAAGGGTCCCAAGGTTCACCGGTTTCGTCAATGGGGCGCCGGCAACGCACATGGTTCGGTTTGACGAACTGCGCCCGAGCCACCTACAACGCCGCGCATGGACGAGCTGGTGTTCGCCGTACAGCGCTGCTACCCGCAGGTCTACCACGCGTGCCATCGCGACCACGGCCGCAAGACCAGCACGCCGTTTCGCCTCTCCGAGCGCGACGCCGGCATCCTCGCGCACCTCGGTGACGGCGGACTGCCGAACGCCCGCGACCTGGCGCGGCACCTCGGCATCGGGGCGCCGACGATGTCGGCCGCGCTACAGCGGCTCGAACGGCTCGGCTACATCGCACGCACCGCGCGCAGCGGCCGATCGCCCGAGCGTCGGCTCGCGCTCACCGACCCGGGACGCGCCGCTCTGCAGGCGACCTCGGTGCTGGCGAGCGAGCGCGTCGCCGCGCTGCTGCAACTCCTCCCGGCGCGCGATCGCCGGCGGGCCGTGACGGGCCTCGCCCTGCTCGCGCGCGCCGCCCGCCAGCTCACCAGCAAGGCCCCCGCCCGATGAAGTACCTCTGGATCACCCTCGCCGCGATCGCCGTGCTGATCGCCCTCACTGCGCTGGTCGGCGCGCTGCTGCCGGTCGCGCACCAGGCGGCGCGCAAGCTGACCTTGCGCCAGTCGCCGGCGGCGATCTGGACCGCGCTGACCGACCTCGACGCGATGACCGCCTGGCGCAAGGAGCTGAAGTCGCTGACCCGGCTGCCGGATCGCGACGGCCACCGCTGCTACCGCGAGGAGTCGTCGTTCGGCCCGATCGACCTGTGCGTCAAGCACGAGGAGCCGGGGCGCCTGCTGGTCACGCGGATCGTCACGGCGAACTCGCCGTTCGGCGGCACGTGGACGTTCCGGCTGACCCCGCGCGGCGACGCGACCGACGTGCAGATCACCGAGAACGGCGAGGTCCACAACGTGCTCTTCCGCGCGCTCGGGCGGTTCGTGTTCGGCCAGAGCAAGACGATCGAAGGCTACCTGCGGGCGCTCGCCGGCCGTTTCGGCGAGCCGGCGTCGATCGCACCGGCCGTTCCGGACCCACCGCCGGTCTCCGGCCCGGGCGAAGCGCGGTAGCCGCCCGGCGAGACACTAGAATCCCCGGCACCTCCCGGGCCATGCCGAGCGACGAATCCGATCTCTACGAACGCGCCGCGGCCGGCGACCAGACGTCGCTCGACGCACTGCTCGCGCGCTACCTGCCCCAGCTGCACGCCTACGTGCATGCGCGGCTCAGCAGCGACGTGCGCGCCCGCGAATCGAGCATGGACGTCGTGCAGTCGGTCTGCCGCGAACTGCTCGGACACCGCGAACGCTTCGACTTCCGCGGCGAGGATCGCTTCCGCGCGTGGCTGTTCACGGCGGCGCTGAACAAGATGCGCGACAAGCACCGCTTCCATCGCGGCGCGCTGCGCGACGTTCGTCGCGAGCAGCCACCTGCGACCGAGGGTGCGGACGCCGCTCCGGCGGCCAACCTGCTGACGCCGAGCCGCGACGCGATCGCCGGCGAGAGCGAACGCCGCGTGCACGAAGCGCTCGCCGCGCTCAGCGAGGAGCATCGCGAGGCGATCACGTTGGCCCGCATCGTCGGCCTGCCGCACAAGGTCATCGCCGAGGTCATGGAGCGCAGCGAGGAGGCGACGCGGCAACTGCTCGGCCGCGCGCTCGTCCGCTTCGCCGGCGAATTGAAGCGGCGCGGCATCGAGCCGTCCTGACCGCGAAGCGTCACTCGAGGTCGAGCGCCGCGGCCTGGTCGAGGATCTGCTGGTCCCAATCGAACAGGCGCGGCGAACCGCGCAGATCGCGCAGCGCGGCGACGTCGCGGGCGATCGCCGCGGCATCGAGTGCATCGCCGCGCTCGCGACGGGCGAGCGCCAGCCGCAACCGCGCCTGGGCCAGGCACGCGGCGGTCGCGGGCGACGATCCCTCGGCGGCGATCGCTTGCGCCAATGCGGCAACGGTCCGCTCGTGGGCCTCGATCGCCCGATCGCGCGGCGCGGCGCGCGCTGCCGCCGGCGCGGCGCGCCAGATCGCGTCCATCACCCGGGAGGCCGCCACCAGGTCACGCCAGCCCTGCGCCGTCTCGGCGCACAGTGCGGCGAGCCGCTCCGCCTCGTCGATGCGACCGCGATGCAGCGCGGCGAAGCATGCCGGCACGCGCAGCGCGGCCTTCGCGTCCGCCACCTCGGCGGCCCCTTCGTCCTGCAGGGCCAGCCCGGCCGACGCCGCGTCGAGCAGCGCACCGGCGACATCGCTCCAGGAGGTCCTGGCGCGGAACCAAACCAGATCGGCCACGGCCACGGCGAATTGGATCGCCAGGCCGACCTCGGCGAACGTCCTGGCCAGGACCTGGTTCGCACCGTTCAGTGCGGCGGCCAGTTCGCGCAGCGCCGCCGCATGCTCGGGATGCTCGGCACACAGGGCTGCCATCACCCCGGCACGCGCCTCGGGGTCGTCGACGACCAGCCGTTCGACGGCGGAGGCGTAGATCGCCTCGGGGAGGCCGAAGGGATGGTCGAGGGTCATCGGGGCGCCGGGAGTCCAACGTATGGCGGCCGCGCGGCGTGACGGACGAACGCACACGGCGCAGGTTCTCCAGAACGACCATCACGCGGCGGGCCAGGGGTCCGTTTCGCCTGGAGGCCCGCCGCAGATCGCGCGGGCTTCACCTCCTCCCCTTCCGATGAACCTGAATTCCCCCCGTTACGACCGGGCCACAGGCGCCCGCTCCCTCGCAGCAGCGCTGGCCCTGCTGCCCTTCCTGGCCCTCGGGGCGCCGCTCCTGGCGCAGCAACCCGAACTCAAACCCGCGCCGACGCCCGACCCGGTGAAGGGTTGGGCCGACCCGTCGCCGCTGACCGATGCGGAGCGGCAGATGCTGCGGCAGCAGCCGCGGGCCGTGACGCCGCAGCAGCAGCGCACCGCCGAATCGGCCGCGGCCGACTCGCTCTACGGCGCCGACCAGCGCCGCCGCGACCACGTCGACTTCGACGCGCAGGACGGCCACATCTGGGCGATCGGTTCCACCTACAAGGCGTCGTTCGGCGCCGACGGCTTCACCTACATCCCCTACCTCGGCGGCGACGCGCCCAGGAACTACCCGGTGTCGTTCACGCTGCGCTCGGTGCAGGTCGGTGGCCGCGAAGTGCCACTGGCCGCGTGCCAGCCGGTTCACGAGGGCACGCGCGTCGCGTTCGACCGCGGCCAGGTCCGTGAGCTGTACGACCTCGCGATGCTGCAGGTCGAACAGACGTTCGTCGTCGACACGCCGCTCGCCGGCGACGTCGACGTCGTGATCGGCGTCACCAGCGAGCTGCAGGCGCAAACCGGCGACGGCTTGTCGTTCACGAACGAACGCGGCGGCGTCACCTACGGCCAGGCTCACGTCGTCACCGGCAGCGAACTGCTGCCCGTCGCGACCGAATGGCTCGGCGACGCGATCCGGATCCACGTGCCCGCGGCGCAGCGCCCGGCCGGCGCGCTGGTCATCGATCCGATCCTCCAGAGCAGCAACTCCGCGTCGACGCTCACGAGCGACTCCTCCCAGCCCGACATCGCCTACGACGCGTCGTCGGACCAGTACCTGGTCGTCTGGCAGACGCCGTTCTCGGCGAACGACTACGACGTGTGGAGCGAGTTCCGCAACGGCGTGAACTGCACGCCGGTTGCCGGCAGCGTCGCGTCGATCGACTTCACGAGCTTCTCGCACCAGAACCCGCGCGTCGCGAACCTCAACGCCTACGACCGCTTCCTGGTCGTCTCGCAGCGCTTCGACGGCACGCACTGGGCGATCTACGGCCGCCTGCGCCTCGCGCTGTCCGCACCGCACCCGATCGTCTGGCAGATCAGCGATCCCGCCCTCGGCGGCGATTGCCTCAATCCCGACATCGGCGGCGACAGCGGCAACGGCGGACAGTGGTGCGTGGTGTTCGAGCGCGACCTGTCGGCGACCGACACCGACATCCTGGGCCGCATCGTCAACGCCGACACGTCGTTGGCCGGCGGCACGGTCTACATCGAGAACTCCGGGTCGAGCATCTACGTGCTGCCGCACGTCTCGCAGTCGAACGGCAACGGCCTGATCGGCTCGCCGCAGTGGGTCACGGTCTACAACTACCGCTTCTCGGCAACCGACTACGACATCTTCGGCGCCGCGGTCGTCGGCACGCCGTCGGGCTACCTGTTGACCACGCCGAACTCGGCGATCGACACGTCGTCGTTCCACGACCTCTATCCCGAGGTCAGCTCGCCCGCGGTCGACTTCGGCGGCAACCCGCCGCTGTTCATGATGACCTACGAACGGCAATCGCCGTACGAAGGCATGGCGCGGCTGGTCCGCCCCTACTCCTTCGGCTTCGTCAACGAGATCTCCGCGGTCAACCTGACGCAGACGTTCGGCCTCCCGGGCTTCTGGGTGCGCCCGGAGAGCGACGGCAACCGCTTCGCCGTGCTGACCGGCGCCGCGACGATCGGTGTCACCACGCTCGCCTTCACCGGCTCGGCGCTGGTCGTGCACGATGGCTTCGATGCGCTGCCCGGCACGCCGCAGTATCCGCGAATCTGTTCGCAGCGCAGCGGCGGCGGCCAGCGCACCGACTACGGCATCGCCTACATCGACATCGGCCCGACGCCCGACCACATCAACGCGAGCGCCTACGGCGGCTACGTCTCGGGCCCGACCGGCATCTACCGTCGCGTCATGGCCTGCCAGGGCCTCAGCATCTCGTCGAGCGGTCGGGCGTTCCTCGGTGAGTCGATGCAGTTCTCGCTCGGCAACTACGGCGCCGACATCCCGGGTTTCGCCTTCGGCAACACCGCGCCGGCGACGACCCTGCTGTGCGCGCAGTGCCCGTTCGGCGTGCTGTTCAACACCGCGATCCTGGTCGTCGGCCCCTCGCTGACGATCAACGTGCCCACTACCGCCAACCTGGTCGGCTTCGCCGGCTCGCTACAGGGCTTCGCGCTGGGTTCGGGCCCGTGCGTCGCGACGCTGCACTTCAGCGACACGCTCGACTTCGTCGTGCGGTGAACGCGCCGCCGCGAGCCAGCCGCGCGGCAGGCCCGTGGCGACGAGGTGCTCCTTCTGCGGCTTCGCGAGGCGCTTGACGCGCGCCTCGAGCCGCAGCGCCGCGCCCTGCTGGCCGACGCGCCGCGCGAACGCGAGCTGCAGCGGCCCGCGACCGCGCAGCGCCTTCGCGCCATCGCCGGCCGCGTGCTGCGCGAGGCGCGCCGCGACGTCGAGCGCGATGCCGGTGTAGAGCGCGCCGTCGCGCATGCGCACGACGTAGAGCCACCAGGAGCGGCGCCGCGCGGTCACTGCGGTGACGCGTTGCGGGTGTACCAGGCGATGCCGTGCCACGGCGTGGCACCCTCGGCGTCGTGCAGGCCGCGGCAGTCGAGCTCGTAGACGCGCACGTCCTCGAGCCCGGCGACGTCGAGCTGCAGCGTGCGCCCGTCCGGCAGCAGGCCGACGCCGCCCACGGCATGCGTGCGCACGTCGCGCGGGTCGCAGCCGTATTCCTCGTGGTGGTCGTAGGTCCAGCTCCTGACGACGAACGCGTCCGGCAAGGCACCGATCGGCGACAGGTCGCGCGAGAACCGCAGCCGGAAGCCGGTCTTCGTCGCGGTCGCCTCGAGTAGCTCGAGCGGCGTCTCGCCGCGCCAGACGAGCCGCTGCAGCCCCTGCTCGGCGTTGCCGAGGGAGCCCCAGCCGCGGTTCGTCATGCCGCACCACAGCGAGCCGTCGGCGGCCCACAGCACGCGCGTGATGCCGCTCTGCAGACCGTGGCGGAACGGATAGCAGGCACCCTGCCAGCGGCCGGCGACGCGTTCGAGCGACATGCGGAACACCTCGCTCGAGTACTGGTCGCCGCAGAACACCTGGCCGCGGAACGGCGCGAAGTGCCCTTCGCTGTCCCACACGAAGTTGCCCGGCGAGCGGCCACACAGGTCGTACGGGATCCACACCGCCGGCAGCCGGAAGTTCGGGATCGTGCGCGCGGCCTCGGCCATGCGCAGCCCGCTCTTCACCTCGCCGGGGAACGCCACCTTGCTCGCCGGCAGCTTGCACGACGCGATCCCCCACGGATGGCCGTGGAAGTCACCGACCTCGAGCGGCGCGAACTTGCTGGTCGCGCACCATTCGCCCTGGTTGTCGGTGTACCAGACCGCGCCGTCGGGCGCGGTGCCGACGCCGCACGGCGAACGCAGCCCCGCGCAGACCGGCTCGAACGAGCCACCGGTCGGCGGGATGCGGATCGCCCAGCCGCGCCAGTCGGCGCGGCCGAACGGCTCGTCGCCGAACGGCTTGTTCAGCGTCAGCCACCACGAGCCGTCACCGGCGCGCGTCGGACCGAAGCAGTACTCGTGGTAGTTGCCCGACAGCGGCCAGCCGTCGGCGACCGTCTCGAGCTCGTCCATGCGGCCGTCGCCATCGCGATCGCGCAGCCGCGACAGTTCGCCGCGCTGCGCCACGTAGAGCCAGCCGTCGCAGTCGACGAGGCCGAGGCACTCCTGCAGGCCCTCGGCCCACAGCGAGCACTCGGGCGTGCCCGTGCGCGCGCCGTGCAGCCGCCAGATCTCGCCGCGGCGCGTCGCGACGAACAGGTCGTCGCCGCGTTCGACGAGACCGCCGACCTCGAGCACCACGTGCTCGGGCACGGCGACGGTCTCGATCGCGACGTAGCGCGCTTCGTCCACGGCCGGCGGCTTGGTCACCGGCGCCGGCGACGCGGGTTCCTGCGGCGCGGCGGCGGCGAACGTCACCAGACACGAGAGCAGCGGGATCACCATCGGTAGACGAGCTCCAGGTGTTGGCCTTCGGTCAGCGGGCCGCCGGTCGGTTCGCCGCCGACGACCGCCTCGCGCTGGGGCGGGTTGGCGGGCGGCACGACGACGCGCAGCGAGCCCTGCACGCAGCGCACGGTCCGCACGACCTCGCTGCCGCCGGCCGCGAGCCGCGCCCGGACCTCGTCCTCGTAGGCCGCCGTGCCGACGCCCACGCGCAGGACCGGGTAACCGTCGGCGGTGCGCCATTGGCCGATCAGACGCCGCGCGCTGGCGCCGCCGCCGTCGGCGAAGCCGAGGTCTTCGAGCACGAGCCAGTCCTGGCCGGCCGGTTCGAGCAGCTCGCCGGCGCGGCCGACCCAGGTGCCGCTC
>CAYMRG010000235.1:0-914 GCA_964392555.1 uncultured candidatus Brocadiaceae bacterium | reverse complement strand
CATCTGGTCGACTTCGACGAAATAGCGCCAATGGCCCTGACGCTCGTGTTCGAGGCGCACTTCCGCCTGCTCCCGCCCGAGGTTGCGGCCCTCGGCCCGGACCCAGGTGCCGCTGGCGTCGAGGAACGCGCCGCGCCACAGCCACGCGAGCCGCGGGTTCGCGAGGTCGAACGCCCAGTGCGTGCGCAGCGGCGAACCGACCGCGAGGCAGCGCGCCGACAGGTTCTTCAGGAAGGCGCCGTGCAGGATCGGGCGGTCGACCGGTTCGAGCGCGAGCGCCGCGCCGTCAACGACGACGCCGGCGGGCAGCGGTGCGGCGGCGCCGAGCGACAGCCAGGTGCGGATCGCGGCGACGTCGCGCGGACCGTTCGCGTCGCCGGGTGACCACATCGGGATCATGCGCGTCGCGGGGCGGTGCACGTTGGGCGCGAGCACCCATTCGGCGAACCACGCCGGCCGCAGCCGTTCGTGCTGCAGCGCGAGATCCATGCCCTGCGGGCCGAGCGCGCGGTGACCGGCGAACGTGTGGCACGTGATGCAGTTGCGCCCGCCGAGCCCGGCGAGCTTGCGGCCCTGTTCGGCCGCGTCGACCGAGAACGCGGGCTCGTCGTCGTCGCCGGGGCGACCGTCGACCGCGGCGAACCACGCGGCGAACTGCTGCGCGCGCTCCGGTGCGAGGTGTGGATGCGCCAGCCGCACGTAGGGCCGCGCGACGACGTCGCCGACCAGCAGCCGTTCGATCCACGCGGCGCGCAGGCGATGGCCGACCGCGGTCAGGTCCGGCGGCAGGCGACCTTCGTCGCCGAGGTCCTCGATGGTCGCCAGCTCCGCGCGCGCCGCCGGCGGCAGGCCACCCTCGCCGGCGCGCGCATGGCAGGCGAGGCAGCCGTCGCGGCGCAGCGCGAACGCGAGGT
>CAYMRG010000234.1:0-8196 GCA_964392555.1 uncultured candidatus Brocadiaceae bacterium | reverse complement strand
GGACACCGGCCTGACGTTGCAACAGGTGGGCAAGCTCGAGGGCATCACCAAGGACGGCACGATCCGCGAGTCGGCGCGCGATCAGGTCATGGCCGAGCTGCGCCGCCACTTCCGGCCGGAGCTGCTGAACCGCATCGACGACATCGTGCTGTTCAAGCCGCTGCAGGTCGCGGAGATCCGCCGCATCGTCGATCTGCTGCTGGTCGGTCTGCGCGCGCGGCTGGCCGAGCGGCGCATCACGATCGAGGTCAGCGACGCGGCGAAGACGTTCCTCGGCGAACAGGGCTACGACCCGGTCTACGGCGCGCGGCCGCTGAAGCGCTTCCTGCAGCGTGAGCTCGAGACGCGCATCGGCCGCAAGCTGATCGCCGGCGAGATCGCCGACGGCAGCGTCGTGCACGTCGACCTGGTCGACGGCGCGCTGCAGATCACGGCGGGCGTGCCCGAAGCGACGCGGCGCTGAGCGCGCACCGGCGCCGCGATCACCGGTCGAACCGGAAGATCGCGGCGTCGGGGTTCGGGCGACCGAGCAGCTGGTCGACGAGGAGGTCGGCCGCGGTCGCGCTGAAGGTGATGCCGTTGCCGCCGAAGCCGAGCGCGAAGTAGGCGTTCGGCTGTTCGGGTGACGCACCGATGTAGGCGAGGCCGTCCTCGGTCTCGCCGAACGTGCCGGCCCACGCGAACTCGACCTCGAGCGGCAGGTCGGGCAGGATCTTCTTCACCTGGCGGAGGAGCTGTTCGCTGCGGCGCTCGACGCGCCCGTCGCGCAGCCTCGGACTTCGGAACGAGTCGTCGCGGCCGCCGGCGAGGATGCGCCGGTCGGCGGTCGCACGCAGGTAGAGGTAGGGGCGATCGACCTCCCACAAGAGCCAGTCCTCCCGCCACGGCGCGAGGTCGGCGAGCGGCTGGCTCGCGAACGCGTAGGTGCTCTTCAGCGTCACGACGCGCTGCTGCAGGCGTTCCTGCGCTTCGTAGCCGGTCGCGTAGACGATGCGCCGCGCCTTCACCGTGGTGCCGCGCTGCGTGCGGGCCAGGATGCCGCCGTCCTGCGCGAGGATCTCGGTGGCCTCGGTGCGGTCGTAGACGCGGCCGCCGCGCCGCAGCACGAGCTGCAACAGGCCGTGCGCGAGGCGGTAGGGGTCGCAGGACGCTCCGGCCGCGGAAACCAGGGCCGCCGGATGCTGCAGCGGGAAGCGGTAGCCGAGTTCGGGCTGCGTCACGAGCTCGACCTCGATGTTGCACGCCCGCCGCGCCTCGTGTTCGCGCTCGAGCTGGCGCACCTGCTTGCGGTTGTTCGCGACGTAGATGCTCTGCCGGCGCCGGAAGCCGCAGTCGCCGGGGATGCCCGCCGCGAGCTCGCCGATCGTGTCGATCGCGTGCAGGCACAGCCGGTAGGCGCGCTCGGCGTGCTCGCGTCCGACCAGGTCGATCAGGTCGCACAGGTGCGTGTCGATCTCGTATTGCAGCAGCGCGGTGCTGGCGCTCGTGCTGCCGTGGGCGACATCGCGGCGGTCGAGAACGACCACGTCGAGGCCTTCGCGCGTGAAGCGTTCGGCGAGGATCGCCCCGGTGATGCCCGCGCCCAGCACGAGCACGTCGCAGCGTTCGTCGATGGTGAGGGGCGGGTAGGAGTGAAGGAGTCCGTCGGCCACCGGCCAGAGCGGGCTGTTCGAATACAGATCCATCGTGGCCCGCAACTGGCAAGTCGCGTTCCACCGGCAGGGCGGTGACGAGTCGCGGGCAGCGTGGCTCAGCGTTCGCCAGGTGGCTCGACGATGCCGAGCTGCTGCAGCCTGCGTGCGACCAAACAGGCGACGCAGGCGAGCGCCATCCCTGCGGACCAGCCGGCCAGCATGTCGATCGGCCAGTGCACGCCGAGGCAGACGCGGCTGACGCCGACGACGAAGGTGACGAGCAGCACGGCACCGAGGGTCATGTAGGTGACCGCGGCCAGCATCGAATGCCCGCGCGGGAAGCTCTTCGTGTCGACCAGCGAGCCGTGGGGGACGAGGTCTGGCCGGGGCCGCGCCTACGCGGTCTCGAGCGCGAGCGACACGATCACCGCGCCGACCACGGTGACCAGCACGAGAACGGCGGCGTGGCTGCGACCGGTCATCCACGGCGGCCGGCCGCCAGCATCGTGACGCCGCTCACCACGGCGACGCCGCCGAACTCTTCGAGCCAGCGGGGTCCGATCGCGTCGCCGCGGTCGCCGGCATCGCGCATGGCCAGCAGGATCGTTTCGTCGAGCGCCTGCGACGTGCCGCCGGTCGGGCCCCGGGCCAGGGCGGCGCGAAGCGTTGGTTGGGAGGGGTTCGGCGCGCATCGCCAGGAAGGGACAACCGTCGTGCCAACGGCGAGCGGCCATTGCTCCACCCTGGGTGTAGAAAGCGCGCGGCATCGTCCGCGCGGATTGTGAGAATCACCGAACGGCCCGCGCACTCGGGTGGTCGCCGGCGAGGGAGTGATGTCGGTGTGCGGCTGGTACGGGCCTTGCCTGCACCGCTCCAACACACACACACACCAAACGCGGAGTGGAATGACCAACCGACTCCGCCGCACCACCGAGCACATCACGATGCATCCCAACTCTCCCCCCCGTTCCCATTCGGATCGTCATGCTCCCACGTCGCGTCGCGACTGGCGCGACGAGGAGCAGCGGCAACGCGCCGATCGCGGCTACGACCAGCGCGACGCCGATCGCTCCGGCGACGACTCCGAGGAGTCGGTCGCATACTACGACACGCCGCGTGGCGGCTACTCCGGCCGTCGGGAGTCCTACTACGGGCAGCCCAACGAGCGGTCGACGTCGGGCCGCGATGCGTGGGGCGCCTCGGCTGGCCGTTCGTCCGGTCGACCAATGCCCTCTGAGTACGGCTTCGGCGATGGTTCGGGAACCCAGGGCACCGATCGGCAGCATGCCGGCAAGGGTCCCAAGGGCTACAAGCGCAGCGACGACCATATCAAGGACGAGTGCTGCCAGCTGCTGCAGGATCACGGCGAGCTCGACGCGAGCGACATCGAGGTCGCCGTCGCCAGTGGCGAAGTAACGCTCAGCGGCATGGTTGCCGACCGCAACCAGAAGCGGCTCGCCGAACAGTGCTGCGACCAGGTGCGCGGCGTGCACGACGTTCACAACCAGGTGCGCGTGCAACGTGAAGGGCGCGACTCCCAGACCCAGACCTCTGCCTCGAGGACGTCGTCGAGCAAGTCCTGAACGACATTCCTGGCGCCAGTCTTTGCGGGCCGGCGCCCTGGAGCAAGGCGAGCTGCAAACGGCAGGTCCGAGACGATTCGTCACAGGCACCCCGTATCGTGTGCCGGCCATGACCTCGCCCGCGCGCCTCGTCTGCGCCGCCAGTTTCGTGTTCGCCGCCTGCGCGGCTCCGCCGATCTCCCGCGCGAGCGGAGCGGTCGACGAAGTCGCGCGGGCGGCGAGTGCCTTTCTCGCCGCCTTGCCCGGCGAACTCCGGCCGCGCGCCGAGCGCGCGTTGGACGATCCCGACCGCACCCGTTGGGCGTTCGTGCCGGGGCGCTATGCCGGCATCGAGTTCGGTGATCTCGACGCAACTTCGATGGCCTGTGCCCACGAACTCCTCCACGCCTTGCTGTCGGCCTCCGGCTATGCCGAGACGCTGGCGATCGTCGCCCTCGAGGACGTGCTGCACGACCTCGAAGGTCGCGACGGTCACGACGTGACCCACCGCGACCCACGTCGCTACACGCTGCTGGTGTGCGGCGATCCGACGCCGGATGGTGCATTCGCGGTGCGCATGCAGGGCCACCACGTTTCGCTGCACTTCACGTTCGCCGATGGTCGGCTGGTCGGCGCCATGCCGCACTTCCTCGGCAGCAACCCGCACGAACGGCGCGACGCGCCGCATGCCGGAGAGCGCGTGCTGGCGGCCGAAGAGGACCTGGCGCGGGCGTTGCTCACGAGCCTCGATCCAGCGCAGCGCGCCGCAGCGTCGGTCGCCGAGCGTGCGCCCGCCGACGTGCAACTCGGGCCGGCGGCGACGTTCGCTGCCGTCGACGCCGCCGAGGGCCTGCCGGCGTCGCGCCTGACCGCAGCGCAACGCGACGCCCTGTGGCAGATCGTCGAGCACTTCGCGCACCACCTGCGCGGCGAGTTCGCGGCGCAGGAACTGGCGCGGCTCGCGTCGCAACGCGACTCGCTGCACTTCATCTGGGCCGGTGGTGTCGAACGCGGCCAGGGCCACTACTGGCGGGTGCAGGGCGAGACGTTCGCGATCGAGTACGACAACACGCAGAACGACGCGAACCACGTCCACTGCGTCTGGCGCGACCGCGACCGCGACTTCGGCGCCGATCCGCTGCGCGAGCATCTCGCGCGCGACCACGCCGAGGCGCACTGATCGCAGCGGGGAGCTGCATCCTGCTCGCCGGCGCGCGCGACATGTGCTTCGTTTCGATGTCTCGTGCTCGCCGCGACATGGTTCGCGGCCTGCGGCGGCGACGCGTCGCGTGCGCAAGCGCCGGCTCCGGCGCCGCGTGATCCCGCGCTGCGGCATGGCAAGGTCGTCTACCGCCTCGCGGACGGCTGGCGGGTTGGCGGGCGGAAGGGCATGCCGAGACGGCGGGCATGGGCTTCGCCTCCGCATCGTTCGACAATCCGGTCGGCCAATACGATGGCGGGTTCTCATCGAGCAGCCGCTCCGGCCAGACCAGGGGGACCACGCATTCGCGATGGCGTGCTCGTGCTTCCGGCCGGCGACGGCACGCGATGCGCCCGCAACGTGTTCCCGCTCAGCCCGCGCGTCCTGCGGACCGACGGCCTGTCGCACATCGACGCGTCGAAGCCCGAGACGTGACGATTGCGCCCCGGCGGTGGCGGTGGGGAATGGCGGTGCCCAGCCTTGTCGAATCCCCAGGATCGCGTAGGCTCCGCCCGGACCCCGCCACCGGGTCACCCACCCCCCGCAGCTTTCGTTCTTCCGGAGGAGAGATGTCCCGAGTTCTACGGTTCGTCACGTTCGGTCTGCTCGTCGCCAGTGCGATCGCCCAGTCCACGGAGCGCTCGGCGGCGCCGATCCTGGCCGGCCGACCCGAGCACGGTCTCCCGGGCGCTGCGCTCGGCAGCGAACGGTGGATCGTCCACTTCGCGTCGCGCAGCTTCGACCTCAGCGGCTTCCGCGCGGCGATCCGCGCGCATCGCCCCGCTGCCGAGGTCGACGCGATCATCGCGCAGCTCGAGCAGGCGGTGCAGGCGGACCAGGCCGAGTTCGTCGCCGCGATCGTGGCGCTCGGCGGCAAGGTCACCAACCAGTGGTGGCTCGTCAATGCGGCGGCCGTCGAGATCGCGCCGGCGCAGCTCGACGCCCTGCGCCGCCTGCCGAACGTCGCCTTCGTCCAGCCCGACGAGGAGCGCATGCCGGCGATCAAGACCGCGACCAACGGCTCCAACCACCGTGCCGATGCCCTGCAGGCGCAGGGCTTCGTCGGCGCGGGTGTGACGGTGGCCGTCGTCGACACCGGCCAGGATGAGAACGTGGCCGGCACCGGCCGACCGCACCGCACCTACTTCGTCAATGGCGATCCGCTGAACACCAGCGGCGGTGGCATCGGCGGCAGCCGCCTGCTGATCAACCGGCAGATGGGGGCCTTGCCGGCCGACGATCCGCACGGCCACGGCACTGGCGTCGCCAGCATCTGTGCCGGGGCCAACTGGGCCACGACGGGCGCCGACGACGGCCATGCGCCGATGGCGGGCATCGCTGGCTATGCCATGTCGAACAACACGTCCGGCTCGACATCGCTGACGATCATGGCCAATGCCTGGCAGCAGGTCGCCACCGACCGTGCGACCTACACGATCGTCGCGAGCAACATGTCCTACAGTGCGTCGCCCGACCCGCTCGACATCAGCTCGCAGGCGATCGACAGCACGGCGTTCAACGCCGACGTCATGTGCTGCGTCGCAGGTGGCAACACCGGCACGTCGACGGTGGTCAGTTGCTCGTGCGCCAACGGCCTGGCGGTCGCCGCGCTCGACGCCAACGTCCACACGGTCGCGGGCTTCAGCTCGCGCGGCCCGCTGTCCGGCGACCCCCAGCGCACCTACCCGGACATCGCCGGCTGCGGCGTCAGCACCGTGATGGCCGCCCGCGACAACGAAGCGACCGACTACGTCGATTCGGGCACGTCGATGGCTTCGCCGCAGGTCACCGGCGCCGCGACCCAGCTGCGGGCGCGCTTTCCGGCGCTCACCACGCTCGAGACGAAGGCGGTGCTGTTGGCGTCCGCCGTCGGCCTCGAGACCCAGAATCCGGGCCTCGGCCGCAACGACTTCGGCGTCGGCATCCTGCGCAACGATCGGGCCCACGCCATCGCCGCGGCCGCGCAGCTCGGTTCGGGAACGCTGACGGCGGCCGCGCCGCAGCAGACGTTCGCGGTGCCGGTGCAGGCCGGTCAGTCCTACCGCCTGTCGCTCACATGGTTCCGCCAGGTACTCGGCGTCACGACCTGGTCGAATCTCGACCTGGCGTGTCTCGATGGCAATGGCAACGTGATCGCGCAGTCGAACACGCCGCGCAATCTCTACGAAGTGCTCGACGTCTTCGTGCCGTTCACCGGCACCATGACCGTTCGCGTGACCGGCACGCTGATCACCAACCCGACCGAGGAGTTCGCCTGGGCGTGGACCGATGCGCCGCCGGTCCCGGTCCACGGCGCGGCCACGTCCTTCGGCACCGGCTGTGCGCCGATCGGGCTCGAGTGGAACGCGCCCGGGCCGCTGGTCGCTGCGACTTCGGCCAACGAGTTCGCCTATGGCCTCGTGGCGTCGGCGCCGACCACCGTGACCGGCATGGAGATCTACACGCAGTCGACCGGCGCGTCGTCGGCGACGGTCGTTGCCTGCATCTACCTGCCGAACGGCGGCCAGCCGGCGGCGTCGCCGGCACGGGTCAGTGCGGTCATGGTCGGAACGCAGCCCGGCTTCTACCGCGCCAACTTCTCCACGCCCCTGACGATTCCGGCTGGCCCGTTCTACATCGCCCTGGACCACCGGTTCGGCACGGTTGGGTTGTCGAACGTGGCGTCCGGCGTGACGAGCACGTGCTTCCAGCGGCCGACGTTGCTGAGCGGTGCCTGGGCTGCCTCGCCGTTGACGATTCGGCCGGTGTTCCGTCTGCTCACCGATTCGGCGGCCACCGGCGGCCTGCCGTCGCTCACGGTCGCGGGGCAGCCGACGATCGGCCAGACGTCGACGTTCAACCTGGGCAACGGCCCGGACAACGGCGTGATGCTGCTCGGCATCGGTTACTCGAACTCGACGTCGTCGTTCGACAACCTGCCGCTCGCGCTCGACCTGCTGGGGGCGCCCGGTTGCACGCTGTTGGGCAGCGCCGAAGTGCTGGAGATCCTGCTGACCAGTCCGACCGGGACGGCCAGCTGGCCGCTGGCGGTCCCCAACCTGACGACGCTCGTCGGTCTGCACCTGTACGGCCAGGGAATCTCCTGGGCCCCGGGCGCCAACCAGTTCGGGTTGTTGTTCAGCGCCGGGGTGGACTTCTACGTCGGCAACTGACCGACCCGGCATGGACCGCAACCAGCGCTTCCGCGTCCTGCGAAGACACTTCTCCTGGAGCCCGAACCGCAACCTCGGGCTCATCCACATCCAGTTGGAGAACCAGCCCAAGGTGTGGCAGATCCGCGTCGACAACGCGGCGGAGTTCGCGGCCATCCTGGCGCTGCTGCAGGGTGATCAGCCGGTGTACGGGACGGCGGATGGCTGGTTGACGACCACCGAAGAAGGGCCCGTCAAGCCCTGATCTGCTGCTCCCGCGTTGCCTCGCGTCCGGCGCAAGTTCGCCGAGGTGCGAGCGGGAGCAGTGGATCCCAAACCACCGGTGCGCGCGGGCCCATTTGGCGGCGCACGGGGAAATCGGGGGAGCGGGGAACCTCGGGGCGGAATGGAGCCGTCTACAGAAAGACAGCTGCGATGCAGCTTTGTCACATCCGTCCCCTTTCAGGAGTCGACACCGTGCGAATTCTCCCCCTTCTTGCTGGCGCGTTGCTTGCCGGTTCCACTGTGGCGCAAATTGTCATTCCGCCCCACAGCGCGGTCTACAACGGCTACACGCGAGGGTTCAACTTCACCTCGCAGACGAACTTCTTCAGGGTCTTCGGGAAGTCGTGTGGGTGAATGGCGGGGATCGCGCCGAATCCGATTGA
>CAYMRG010000233.1:0-8228 GCA_964392555.1 uncultured candidatus Brocadiaceae bacterium | reverse complement strand
GGCGACGACCGCGAACGCCGCCGCCGACGCGGCGCTGCTGGCCGCGCGCGCCGAGGCGCAGCGCTGGCAGGAGCTGGCGCAGCGTTCGGCCGCGGATCTCGCCGGCGCGCGCAAGGAGCTGGCCGAGGCACAGCGGGAGCTGCAGCAGCTCACCGGGCAGTTCGAGCAGGCGCTCGACCGCCTCGACCAGACGTTCGAGCCGCAGCGCGACCGCAACTGCTCGCCGTCGCGTTCGCGCGCGCTGATGTCGCACTACCAGTGGCTGAAGAAGAACGGCCAGGAACAGCGCGCCGCGGCGACGATCGACCGCGTCGCCGAGGGCGTCGGCGACGATGCGAACCGGCTCAACGGTGCGGCGTGGGATCTGATGAACGAGAAGGAGACCGCCGGCCAGTTCGACGAGGTCGCGCTCGCACTGGTTCGCCGCCTCGAGGCGAAGGGTGGGCTCGACAACCCGCGCCACCTCGATACGGCGGCGCTGGCGCACTACCTCAACGGCGAGATCGCGCAGGCCGTGGCGCTCGAGCAGCGTGCGGTCGAGCGCGGCGGCCGCGACGACGAGTTCCGCCGCCGGCTGCGCACCTACCAGGTCGCGCTCGACGCGGTGACGAAGGCCGGCGCCGCGGCTCCGGCAGCCGGTGAGACGATGGTCGCCACCAAGGAGTGAACGCCCGGCGCCGCGCCGCGCGCCGTCAGCGTGCGCGCCGCGTGACCGGGCCGTCCTCGGCGAGCGTCCACACGCCGAACGCGTCGGGATCGGGCGCGAGCCGGGCGGTCGGCCGCAGGTGGAACAGCTCGGCGTGCACCAGGAAGCGCTCCGTGACCGCCAGCGCGAAGACGCCCTTCGGCGCGACGTCGAAGGGCACGGTTGGCTCCGCGGCGGCGTGTGCGGCGGTCAGGCTGGTCATCAGGCTGCCGAGCGTGCGGTAGTCGTGGGCCACGACCAGCGCGTCGACCAACGTCAGCGCGGCGAGCGCCGTCGTCGCCGCGAGCGCCGCGCGCGCCCGGTTGCGCCACGCCGCCGCGAACAGCAGCACGAAGCCCGGCGTCGTCAGGTAGAGGTAGTGGCCTTCGACCTTCGGCAGCAGCAGGATCGGTGCGAGCGGCGCGAGCAGGCAGGCGGACGCCGCGAGCGCGAGGCGACGATCGCCGCGCAGGGCCAGCGCGAACAGCGCCACCATGCCGAGGATGCCGGCGCGTCGCAGGCCCCAGGTGGCATGCGGATCCTGCGCGCCGAGTGCCCACGGGAACGCGAGGAAGCGCAGCAGCCGGACCACTGCACCGCCTTCGAGGCCCGGCGTGTAGGCCGGCGGAGTCGCGCCGTTCGTCGCGCGCCATGCGGCGAACGCGAGGGCCGCGACCGTGGCCGCGATCGCGACGGCGTGGTTGCGACGCTGTTGCCAGGCGATCGCCAGCAGCGGCGCCGCGAACGCGACCGCCGTCTCCTTGCTCGCCAGCGCCAGCGCGAACGGCACGAGGCCGATGGCGCCGAGCAGTCCCGGCAGCGTGAGCCCGAGTGCGGCGAGCAGGCCGAAGGTCATGGCCAGCCGATCGTAGGCGGCCGCGACCCACGCGATTCCCGGCACGGCCGTCGGCACGAACGCCATCAGCAGCGCGGTGCGCCACGGCAGGCGCAGCCGCCGCAGCAGCAGGGCGAACAGCGCCACGTTGGCGAGGTGGTGGAGCACGCTGACCGTGTGCGCGAGCCACGGCGAGCCGTCGGCGAGGCCGACCTGCGCGCGCAGCAGGCCGTAGCCGAGCGGGCGGTAGAACAGGCCATTGGCCTGCTGCAGCCAGCGCGGGTCGAACCCAATGCCATTAACCTCCGACCTTGCCCTTGGAGTTCCATCGGGGGCCTGGCTTGAAGGATCTTCGTGGACAGCAACGGCCTGGTCGACGCCGGAGTCGATGCCTGGCGAGACGTCGGAGTAGTGACGCATGATGTTCGAGCCGTCGATCAGGGTCGTCGCACAGCAGCAGCCTGACGATGCTGCCGGCGAGGGTCACGACGCCGGCTTTGGCGGAGAGGTCGTGATGAGGCGCATCATGCTCGATAGCGGCGTTGATCGTCAGCAGGCGCGAGATGGCCGCCAGCAGGAGTTGAGCGCAAAGCTCTTGCTCGACGCCGGCGACCGATTTGGCGTGCAGCTGACGGAGCGAGAAGCCGTCGCTCTTGACCAGCTTGTAGAACTCTTCGATCTCCCAGCGCAGATGGTAGATCTGCTTCATCTGCGACAGAGTGACTTCGGATCGGCGCAGCGAGGTGAGCAGGATCCACGGATCGTCGCCGCCGACATCGAGACTGACGCAACGCAGCTCGATCGACTCGACGCCAGCGCGTGCCACGGCCGGCGATGGACGCACGAGGACGCGGTAGTCGTTGCCCCCGCTGTCCCTGAACACCTGAATCGCTTCGAAGGACCCGGACTTCGGCACGCGGATCACGAACTCGATCCCGGCCTCGCGCAGGGCCTGCAGGACCTCGAAGGACGGATAGCCACGATCGAGCACGAGTACGTCGCCCCTCTGCAGGTGCGGCAGCAGCTTGAGCAACTCTTGCCGTTCGCACGAGGTACCAGGTGCGATGGTGGCGGCGATGGGGAAGCGACCGATGACGTCATACAGCACCGAGACCAGCATCTGCGGACAGTGCCCACCGTGCGGCACGCCGAAGTACTCCGCGAGCTCGGCAGCGCGTTGCAGGTTATGGCGCATGCCATCCACCGCGAAGACGCGACGCCCGTGCCGGAGCAGCTTCGCTGTATGTCGCTGACCGACTGCGGTGCCGACCATCGCGAGCAACGCGGCCAGCAACTGTGGCTTGAGCTTCCGTCGCGCCTTGCAGAACGCGGCTGCGGAGACCGGCTCCCTGCACGACAACGCGATCCCCGAGCGACTCGCCTCTTCCCAGAACGCATCGAGGAGAAGGCCGTAGCCGCGACGGCCTGCATCGGCGGCCATGAACAGGAGCAGGGTCACCAGCAGCTCGGGCGTGAGTGGACCACCACGTGTGAAGTCCGTCGCCTTGCTGCGACAGTCCTTCCTCCACGTCGCCTCGAGCAATTGCCTAACGAGGATCACCAGCGCTTCGTTGAGCGCAGGCAGTACGGTGCAGCCGGATGCGGTCAGCCATTGGCGTGCCAATTCGCTGACGTTTCATTGTTGCCTCGAAGAATTCCTGTCGATGTCTGTCGAGAACTCATTCTATCACACTCGCGAAGGGCCTTCACGCGCAGTCACGCACATCGTTCGACGGCGCGCGACACGCGAAGAGACCGCCGCTTCCCGAGGACAAGGTTAATGGCATTGGGGTCGAACCAGATCCCGTCGCGAACCGCCAGTTCGATGCCGAGCTCGTCGTGGTTGTACCAGCCGGCATTGGTGGCCAGCATGCCGAGGCCTACGGCCGCGACCAGGCACACCGCCGGCCAGCCCAGCCATGGGCGCGGGCGGTTGGCGACCGTTCCCGGTTCTCCTGCTGCCATCCGATCACGGTAGCGGGATCGGCCCTCACGGGCGATACGCGCTACCGCAGCCATTGGCGTTTCCCGAGGCCCAGGTCGCGGTAGGCGGTTGACCCTGACCCGGGTCGCGGCGACCTTGGTCAGCCCATGCGCCTCTCGTCCCTCGCGGTAGCGGTCTGTTCGTTGGCGTCGGTCATCCTGGCCCAGACGCCGGTCGTCAGCGCCAATGGCGAGACGATGCGGCTCGGCTCGTCGAGCGTCACCGCCGCCGGTGCGGCGTGGAACGTCACGCTGACGATGGGCAACGACAACAACAACGCCGCCCTCGGGTCGACCTTCCGACGCTGGTGGCATTGCCAGATCAACAACCTGAATCCCGCCGGCGTGACGTTGAACGTCACGGTCAACAACGCGGGATACAACGACGTCATCCTGCCGGTCTGGTCGCTGTCGACCAACGGCACGGCGTTCGGCGCGTACGCGCGCGCGCCGCTCAGCGCGACGCCGAGCGTCAACGGCAGCGGCACCGTGCACACGTTCACGCTGCAGGTCCCGCCGGGCGTGATCGCGATCCGGCTGGCGAAGTACTTCCCGTACACCGTCGCGCGCAAGGACGCGTGGCTCGCGTCGCTGAGCGGCCAGCCGCACGTGCGCAGCATCGTCACGCTCGGCAACTCGGTGCAGGGCCGGCCGGTGCAGAAGGTCGAATTCACCGACGCGAGCGTGCCCGACGCGGGCAAGGTGCGGATCTGGATCCACGCCGGCATCCACCCGTCGGAGACCACCAGCTACTTCACCGTCGAAGGACTCGTCGCCTGGCTGCTGTCGGGCGACCCGTATGCCGAGGTGCTGCTCGACCACGCGCTGATCGAGCTCGTGCCGATGGCGAACCCCGACGGCGTCGCGCTCGGCAACTACCGCACGAACGCCAATTCGTCGAACCTCGAGAACGAGTGGGCCGCGCCGTACACCAGCCCGCAGCCGGAGATCATCGCGATGCGGACCGCGATCGAAGGCTACATGGGCACCGTCGCGAGCCCGGGCAGCAACCCGATCCGCGTGCTGCTGAACCTGCACAGCTCGCACAACGTCGCCTACCCGTTCCATTTCCAGCACACCGCCAACGCGAACTGGAACCCGACGACCAACAACTCCGGCGTGCTGCCGATCGTCAACCAGATCGAAGGCCAGTGGATCAGCGCGTTCCGCGCACGCAGCCCGTTCGTCACGCTGGGGGCGACGCAGAGCAGCACGGCGGGCGCGCCGTCGCGACCGTTCGTCGAGTCGATGAGCCACGACCGCTGGACCGCGCAGAACGGCTGGCTCAACGCGCCGGGCTTCCAGGATCCGGTGATGGCGATCACGTTCGAGGGCACCTACGGCATGGGCCCGAACGGCGTCTCGTGGAACACCGAGGCCGACTACAACCTCTGCGGCCAGCAGCTCGGGCTCGCGCTCTGCGACTACTTCGGCCTCACGCCGACGGCGTCGGCGACCGCCTACGGCGTGCCCTGCGGCAGCGTCGCGCTGACCGGCACGGTGGTGCCGCAGGCGGGCGGCGGCCACCTCGCCAACCTGTCGATCACGGGTGCCGTGCCGAACGCGTTCGCGCTGCTGGTCGGCGGCAGCGCGCCGGTCGCCGTGCCGCTGCCGGCGCCGTGGTCGGCGTGCACGCTGCTCGCCGCGCCCGACGTCACCGTCGGCTTCCTGCTCGATGCGACCGGCAGCGGCGCGCTCGCGCTCGCGGTGCCGCCGGCGCCGGGCCTGTCGGCCTACCTGCAGTGCCTCGCGTTCGACATCACGCAGCCGTCCCTGCCGCTCGACGCGAGCGCGGGGCTGCACGTCGCCAACGACTACTGATCCTCGGATCCCGTTCACCACCAGCCTCAGGAGGAACCATGCTGCTCACCTTGGCCGCTCTCGTCTTCGCGCCGCAGGGCCCGGGCACTTCGCTCGCGCCCGTCGTCATCAACGAATTCAGCTACGAGGACTCGGGGACCGACGACAAGGAGTTCGTCGAGATCTACAACCGCAGCGCCGCACCGGTCGACATCTCCGGCTGGTCGCTGCAGGGCGAGGAAGGCACGCTCGGCGATCCGGCGAACGCCGCGTTCGTCTTCCCGGCGAGCACGTTCATCCTGCCCGGGCAGCGGCTGGTCGTCGGCATGGCGGGCGTGCCGAACGTCTCGTTCGTCACCGATCCGACCACCTACCCCGACTGGCTGGGCGAGATCGTCGCCGGCTCGGCGAACCTGCCCGACGGCATGACGCTGCGCGATCTCGCCGGCAACGTCATCGACTCGGTCGTCTGGAACTACGCGGTCTGGACCAACGGTACGCCGCCCTGGGTCGAGGGCGACGGCCTCAACGGCGCCTACGTGCTGTTCGATGGCACGTCGACGCCGCCGACGTCGATGCTGACGATGCAGCGGATCGTCGACGGCTACGACGACGACGACAACGGCCACGACTTCGTCCAGATGATCTGGACCCCGGGCGACACCAACGGTCTCTACAACCTGCAGCCGCCGCTGATCAGCGAGGCGTGCGATGGGGCGGTGCTCAGCGACCTCAACGCGCTGTTCTCGTACTCGTTCGTGCCGGCGACGCTGTTCGATCCGGCGGCCGTCACCGTGGCCGGCACGACGGTGCGCGCCTTCCCGTCGTCGCCGCAGGGCGGCAACGTCGCGCGCGTCCAGGACCCGACCGGCGGCGGCAACATGATCACCTCGCAGACGCTGCTGCTCGACGACCTGCTCGCCGAATGCTACGTCTTCGTCACGCCGGGCAACGCCGCGCTGCTCACCGGCGAAGGCGAGAGCTGGTCGTTCGGCCTGCGCGGCACCACCGACACCTACGGGCACCCGGTCGACGTGCCGGGCACCTACTACGCGCAGGCCTCGCTGTGCCCGACGTCGCACGCGCCGGGCGCCACCGGCGTCGCCTGGATGGCCTACGTCACGCCATCCGCCACCAACGTCTACCTCGTCGACATGAACGACGGCGGGCCGGGCTTCACCGTGCTGGCCGGGCCGATCGTGTGCACGACCGGCGTCAACGATGGCTGGCAGCGTCTGCGTCTGCGCACGACCGGCAACCAGCTCGTCGCCAACTTCGGCGGCACGCTCGGCGCCGACAACGGCCAGCGCTTCACGGCGACGATCACGCCGACGACGGGCTCGGTCTACCTGCAGTACCGCGAGTGCATCGTCGCCAACGCCAACATGACCGGGCTGCTGTTCGATCAGTTCGAACTGTGGGCCGCGCAGAGCGCCACCGCGGTGCTCCAGGGCACGGGGTCGCCGACCAACTTCGGCCAGCCGTCGATCAACACCTCGGGCGGCCTGCCGGTCATCGGCAGCACCACGTTCTCGATCAACGCCAGCGGCATGATCCCGGGTGGCATCAGCCTGCTGGCGCTCGACGTCGGCCTGCTGCTGCCCGGCATCCCGGTCCCCGGCGCGCAGCCCAGCCTGCTGGTCTATGCGTCGCCCACGGTGCTGGCGACGGTCGGCAATTCGGGCACCGGGACGGCCGCGCAGGTGTTCCCGCTGCCGGCGGTGAACGCGCTGGTCGGCGTGCCGCTGGCCGCGCAGTACTTCGACCTCGACATCACGCTGCCCTATGCGCTGCCGTTCGGCAGCTCGCAGGGCCTGCAGTTCACGCTCGGCAACGGCTGATCGGGCGTCGGAGTTGATCTGGCGTCGGGGCCGAGCCGGCGTTGGGTTCGGCACGGCGGCCCGCTATGCTGCCGCGCCGTGACGACCTACCGCGTCGACCTGCCGGTCTTCTCGGGTCCGATGGACCTGCTGCTGCACCTCGTCAAGCAGCACGAGATCGACGTCCATGAGATCGCGATCGCGCGGATCCTCGACGACTACCTGAAGCACCTCGGCGTGCTGCAGCAGCTCGACCTCGCCGACATCGGCGACTTCGTCGTGATGGCGAGCACGCTGATGGAGATCAAGTCGCGCGAGCTGCTGCCGAACGAGTCGATCGAACTCGAAGAGGAGTTCGATCCGCGCGACGACCTGATCCGGCGCCTGCTCGAATACAAGCGCTATCGCGACCTCGCGCGCCAGCTCGAGACGCGCGGCGAGTCGCGCCAGCGGCAGATGCCGCTGGTGCTGCCGACGCCGCCGCAGTTCGTCGACCAGGACGAGGACGACCTGCTCGACATCGGCAACGTCGGCATCTGGGATCTGACCTCGGCGTTCGCCAAGCTGCTCGAGGAGATCGGCCAGCAGGCCGAGATGAACATCGAGGTCGAGAAGCGCGACGTCGGCTTCTACACGCGGCGCCTGCTGACGCAGTTCCGCAGCAAGCGCGAGGTCGCCTTCTCGGAGATCTTCGACAAGCGCGACGGCCGGTACGGGCTGATCGGCACGTTGATCGCGCTGCTCGAGATGATGAAGCAGGGTTACCTGCGGGCCCACCAGGAGACCTGCTTCGACGAGATCCATCTCGCCTTCCGCGGCGACGACGACGTCACCGCCGACCTGATCCTCGCCGGCATCACCGCCGACGAGGAGCGCGCGCGCAAGCAGGCCGAAGCGGCGAACGCAGCCGATACGTCCGATGCAGGCGTGGAAGCCGATGCAGCCGTCGAAGCCGACGCAGCCGATGGCGGTGAGGTCGGCCCGGAAGACGCCGCGCCGCAGGCCGGCGCCGCCGGCTAACGGCTAGCCGCACTTCCCACCACCACACCACCCGAGCGCGCCGATTTCGTCGTCCTGCAAGGAAGGCGAGCCGAAGCGCGCGGAG
>CAYMRG010000232.1:0-8236 GCA_964392555.1 uncultured candidatus Brocadiaceae bacterium | reverse complement strand
CGCCAACGGCGAATCCGCTCGCCACGCGAGGCAACGCGGGAGTAGTAGATCAGGGCGCGGTGACCACGGTCCGACCGGCGACCTCGCGCCAGCGCCGCGCGATGTTCGCGCCGTCGCGGTCGACGCCGAGCACGTGGAACGGGTCGGTGGGCCAGGCGGGGGTCGGCAGCCGCACGACCTGTGTCGGTTCTGCCGGCAGGCGCGGCAGGACGAACAGCTGCAGCGCGTCGGGGTCCGGTCGTTCGCTGCGGATCGTCACGCGTCCGGGGTCGAACACCAGCAGCGATCCGGTCGCCAGCGTGAGTTCCGTCCCGCCCGTCGGCTCATCGCGCGGCAGACAGCGCACGCGCAGCGGCTCGCCCAGTGCGCAGACGGCGGCGCGCACGGCCGCGGCGACCGGCGGCGCAGTGGCCGCCGCGAGCGGCGCGCCTTCGGCCAGACCGACCAGGCCGCAGCGGTGCGCCCAGCCCGCCTCGAGCAGCGCGTGCAGCGCGGGCGTGGCGAGCTCCGCCACCAGGCTGCCCCGGGTCAGGCTCGCCAGGCAGGGCTGCTGCGCGGGCGACCACAGCACGAAGCCGTCGGCGGCGAACGCCTCGGCGTGGCATTCCGCCGCGACCGGGTGCACCTCGGCCAGCTCCTGCTGCAGCTCGTACTGCGCGTCGTTGACGTGGCCGACGTCGAATCGCGCGAGGTGCCGTGCGATGGTCGGCAGCGAGGCCTCGGTCGCGCGGTGGTTGGCGTGCAGGCCGTCGAGGTCGTAGCGCGGGTCGAGGTAGCCGTGGTCGGCGAGATCGTCCCAGACGTCGACGAAGTCCACGCCGGCGCGGCGGCAGGCATCGGCCAGCAGTCGGTTGCCGAGCAGCGCCAGCTTGCTGCGCACCGCGGCCGCGATCCGCGTGCCGTGGCACCACTGCGCAGTGCGCGCATCGTCGCGCACCCGCGGCAGCAGGCCGTGCACCAGCGTGCGGTGGAAGCCGACCTCGCGCAGCATCTGCAGGCCGGTCGCGAACGGTTCGAGGCGCGCCGCGAACGCCGCCTCGACGGTGTCGTACGGCACGCGCTCGCGCTCCGCCACCAGGCCGAAGCCGGGGTCGTCGGGCAGTTCGAAGTCGACTCCGGGACCGATCGCGACGGCGAGGGAGTGCAGTTCCTTGTCGCCGGCGAACAGCAGCAGGGCCGGCGCCTGCAGCGGCTCGTCGGCGAGCGCGGCGTGGCGCGCGGCCAGCACGCGGTCGGCGAACGTGGTCGCGCGGTGGGTCGGCTCGACGACGACGTCGCCGTCGGTCGTGCGGCGCTCACTGCACAGTCCGGCCGCGAGCAGCGCGGCGGCGAGGTCCGGATGCAGGCCACCGGCCGCGGTGAAGTTGCCCGCCTCGACCCCGGGCAGGAAGTGGCTGCGCGCGTGCAGCAGCCGCGGCGGGTCGTCGAGGCGGTAGAGCCGATCGCGGAAGCGCAGGCAGTGGCTCTCGCCGAGGCAATGCAGCGGCTCGATCCGTTCGACCCGGCTCATCGGCTCGGTTCCTGCAGCATCGCGGCGAGGATCGCGTCCTCGTCGCAGACCACCGGCTGGTGCGGGACCGGCGGTGGCGTGGCGGGCGACGGCCGCGGCAGTTCGCCGAACGCCAGCGCCGCATCGAGACCGAACTGGATCGCGAAGCAGGTCATGACGTGTTCGACCGCGCGCGGCAGCACCGTTCGCCGGTCGTCGGCGAATGCCCATTCGGGGCCGCCGGTCTGCACCAGCTCGAACGACGGGAAGTAGTCGATGTCGCGGTGGCGGCGGCGCAGCTCGTCGCAGGCGACGCGCAGCACGGCCTTCGCCGCGGTGGTCGCCGTCAGCACGTGGCGATCGGTGAACGTGGCCAGCAGCGGCACCGGCGACACCGACAGCACGAGCCGCAAGTCGGGGTTGTGCGTTCGCGCCAGCGTGACGAAGCGGTCGAGCGCGGTGACCACCTGGTCGATGCGGAAGTCGACGAATTCGTGCCGCGCCGCGTCGAACGTGCCGCCATGGCCGCAGCCGGGGCAGACGGGGAACACGGCGCCGTCGTCGCGGCTGCGCCACGCCTCGGTCAGGCCGAGCGTGAACACGAACACGTCGGCGTCCGCGATGGCGCGGCGCACCGCGGCCAGATGGCGGCGGCGGTCGTCGAGGCATTCGTCGACCGAGACGAAGCCGGTGGCGTTGATGCCGGGCCGGAACGGGTCGACGAAGCGCTCGCCCTTGCGCCACACGGGCTCGCCCGGCGTGAACACGCCGTGGGCGCGTTCGACGAGCTGCGCCAGTTGCTCGGCCGTGTAGACGTTGCCGTAGCGGGCCGAGTAGACGCCGTAGCCGAGTCGCTTGCGTTCGGGTGCGGCGAGGAACGACGGGCCGGGCTCGGTCACCAGATGCTCGAGCCCGAGCTCGGCCACGTGCTCGGTGATGCGCTGGGCGAAGCAGCTGCCGGCCGTCGCGACCCGCGCGCCGGCGGTGAGCGGCGCGGTGTCGTCGGCGACCGGCAGGATCGTCTCGATCGCGCGCCGGCCGACGGATTGCCGCCAGACGGCGCGATCGGGCAGGCCGCGATAGGGGCACGTCGGGTCCATGCCCCGATGCCATCGGCCGCGCCGGCGCGGCGACCGAAGCGAATCGACCGCGCCGTCGACTGGCATCGGGGCGGCGGTTCCGCTAGCAATGCCCGGGCGATGAGTCTGGCTGCGCTGGATCCGCTGGTGCCCGGTTTCGGCATCGCCGCGTTCGCGCTGCTGCTGGCCGGGCTGCTGCTGCGCTCGGCCGCTCGCCAGGACCACCGCACCTGGGTCATGGCGCGCGCGCCGCGCCTGCCGGTGAAGGCGCTCGCGGTCGGCGACGACGCGTGGCTGCGCGGCGTCGTGCGCGCCGCGACCCCGCTGGTCTGCCCGTGGTTCGGCGTCGCCTGCGTCGGCTATCGCTACACCCGCGAACGCGAGCACACGGTGACGCGGCGCGACGCACAGGGCCGCGAGGAGCGGCACAGCGAGTGGCGGACCGAGCACAGCGAGGCGCGCGCGATCGACTTCGAACTCGACGACGACGGCGACTGCATCGTCGTGCGCTTCGCCGGCGCGGCGAACGAGGCCGCGGCGCGCTTCGGGCCGGCGCACGAGACGATGTCGCTGCGCCACACCGCGTGGGCGCTCGAGGTCGGCGCGACGGTCAGCGTGCTCGGCGTCAAGCAGGACGACGGCAGCTTCGGTGCGCAGCGCGAGGTGCCGTGCCTGGTGACGCTGCGCGAAGGCGGCGAACGCGCGCGGGCCAATGCGCGCGGCGAGCGGTCGCGGTTCGTCGCCGCCTGCGTGCTGGCGTTCGCCGGTGGCGCGCTCGGCGCCATCGTCGCGTTGCGCGGCGCGGCGGCGGCGACGATCTGGGCGTGGGGGCTGCTGGCCGGTTGCGCGACGCTGCTGCCGATCTGGGCGCTCGGCACGCACAACCTGCTGGTGCGGCTGCGCGAGCAGGTCGGTGCCGCGTTTCGCCAGGTCGACGTCGATCTCGCGGTCCGCGCCGACCTCGTGCCCAACCTCGTCGCCTGCGTGCGCAGCGGCGCGGCGCACGAACACGACCTGCTCGAACGGATCGCGCGCCTCCGCGCCGGCGGCGACCGGGACGCCGCGGTGGCCGCCGCGGCGACGGCCGGGGCGACCGCGCGGGCGGTCCTGGTGCTGCACGAGGCGTATCCGCAGCTGCGCGCCGACGCGGTCTACCGCGACCTGCACGATCGGCTGTGGGCGGTCGAGGAGAAGCTCGCGCACTCGCGGCAGCTCTACAACGACGTCGCGACCGAGTGGAACGTGTCGACCGCGCGCTTCCCGACGCGCCTGCTGGCGCGTGCGATGGCGAGCCGCGACGCGCCGCTGTTCGCCGGCGACGACGCGCCGCTGCCGCCGCGGCTCCGCGGCTGACGCCGGCCGGTCACCGCGTTACACCTTGGCGATGCCCGATCAGGATCGTGTGGTGATGCCAGGCCTGCAGATCGGCACCGTGCGCACGTTGCAGGGTGTCACGCTGCGGCCGCCGGCCGACTGGGAGCTGCTGCCGCCCGGCGACGCCATGTTGACGCGGCGCGTCAAGCAGGCTGGACCGACCTGGGTCGTGCAGGAGAAGCGCGGTCGCAAGGTGTTCTCGCGCGGCCTATGGGCGCCGGCCGAACGGATCGCACGCCTGCGTGCGGCGGTCGAGGCCGAGCGCGCCGATCCCGCCTACGCGAAGAGGCTCGCCGCCGGCCGCGTGCGCCGCGCCGAGGCGCAGGAGGCCTACGCCGAGGACTTCACGGCCGCGGTCGCGGCGTTCCTGGCGTTCGCGCCGCGCCACGCCGAGCTGGGCGCGCGCGTCGCCGCGGCGATCGCCGCGCACGCGACGCCGGTCGGCAGCGGCACGGTCGCGCGCACGCAGCGCATCCCGATCGGCGAGCGCGCGGCGGCGGCGACGATCGCGTGGCTGCGCCACCGGACGACCGCCTACGACGGCATGCACATCCCGCGTGTCGCCGGCAAGCGGCGCGGGGTGCGCCGGCTGCTCGCCGAGCAGTCGCGGGCGCTGCTGTGGCGCTACCGGCGCGGCGAGGAGATCGCGCCGGAGGGGTGCCCGTTGCGGCGGGCGCTGGGCGGGGGCGGCGAGCTGCCGGCTGGGGTGGCCGAGCGGACCGGAAGTCCGTGACGGCACCTTGACAAACAAAGTTGTCAAGGCATCATCACGGGCATGGACGACGTCGCCGTGCTCGACGACCCCGCGGCCGCCGTGGTCGCGCTCGAACCCGCGCGCAGCCGCCTGCTGGCTGAGCTGACCCAGCCGGCCAGTGCGGCCGAGCTGGCGCAACGCCTCGGCATTGCCCGGCAGAAGGTCAACTACCACCTGCGCGCCCTCGAGGCGAACGGCCTGGTCCGCGAGGCCGAGACGCGGCGGTGGGGCGGTATCACCGAGCGGCGCCTGGTCGCGACGGCGGGTTCCTACCTGGTTTGTCCGACCGCACTCGGCCCGGTCGCCGCCGATCCCGGGCGCACCAAGGACCGCCTGTCGGCGAGCTTCCTGCTGGCGCTCGCGGCGCGCGCGATCCGCGAAGTCGGGGCGCTGCTGCGCCGCGCGACGCAGACCGAGCAGCGCCTGGCGACGCTGTCGATCGACACCGAGATCACCTTCCGCAGCGCGGCGGAGCGCGCCGCGTTCAGCCGCGACCTCGCCGCCGGCCTCACCGAACTGGCGGCGCGCTACCACGCGCCCGATGCCCCCGGCGGCCGTGCCCACCGGGTCGTCGTGCTGGCCCATCCGACCACTCCTTCCGACTCTCCCTGAACCCAACGATGAGCATCCAACGCGAACCCGACGGGCGCCGCAGCGTCCGCGTCGAAACCGAAGTTCCCGGCACTCCCGAACAGGTCTGGCAGGCGATCGCCAGCGGCCCAGGCATCAGCGCGTGGTTCGTGCCGACCACCGTCGACGGCCGCGTCGGCGGCGAGCTGGTCAGCGACTTCGGCGGCGGCATGCTGTCGACGGCGAAGGTGACCGACTGGCAGCCGCCGGTCCGCTTCTGCGCCGAGAGCCAGGGTTGGGCGCCCGGCATGCCGACGGTCGCCACCGAGTGGACGGTCGAGGCGCTCGCCGGCGGCACCTGCCGCGTGCGGGTCGTCCACAGCCTGTTCGCCGACACCGACGATTGGGACGGTCAGTTGACCGGCACCGAGAGCGGCTGGCCGTCCTACTTCCGCGTGCTGCGGCGCTACCTCGTCGCGTTCGCCGGCCAGGCGGTCGCCCAGGTCCAGGCGATGGCGATGTCGGAGCGGCCGATCGCCGACGTCTGGAGCGAACTGTGCGCGGCCATGCGGATCGGCAAGCCTGCGCCCGGCCAGCGCTTCCGCGTTGCGATCGGTTTGGGCGTCACGTTCCGCGGCGAGGTCGATCGCGTCGACGCGCAGGGTGCTGGCGGTTCCGTGCTGGCGAACCTCACCGAGCCGCTGCCCGGCACGCTGTTCGTCGGCACGTTCCCGTGCGGTGGCACGATGGTGTCGCTGCAGGCATTCCTCTATGGCGAGCGCGCGGCGAAAGTCGCGGCCGGCGCGCGGCCGGTCGTGCAGCAGTGGCTCGGGGCCACGTTCCCGCCGCCGGCGACGGCCGAAGGCGGGTCGTAGCGCGGCGGCTCGGTGCATGCGGGCTGCCGCATGCGGGGCGAACGGCAAATCGCACGCACCACCGGATGGCCCGCGCGACGTAGACTCTGCAGCCCCGTTGCCCGTCCCCCCTGCGGCTCCAACTCCCTTTCGCTGACATGCACCGTACTGCACTCGCGGCCTTCGCTGCCTGCCTGGTCACGCTTCCCGCCCTCGCCCAGACCGTTCCGACCGGCTTCGTCGTCGACACGTTGCTGACCAACCTGTCGACCCCCAACGACTGCTGCTTCCTGCCGGACGGCCGCTGCCTGATCGCCAACTCCGCCGGCAGCGTCGTCGTCTACGTCGACGGCGGGCCGTCGGGCGCGGTCGGCACCGTGCCGAACGTCGAATCCGGCGGTGAACGCGGTCTGCTCAGCATCGCCGCCGACCCCAACTTCGCGACCACCGGCTACGTCTACGTCTACTACTCGAGCACGCTCGACAGCTACATGCACCTCGACCGGTTCACCTGCACCGGCGACCTCGCGAACCCGAGCAGCACGACGCTGTCGTTCGCCGGCAGCAGCCGCTGCGTCGTGCTGGGGGTGATCCCGGACTTCGCCGGCAACCACAACGGCGGTTCGACGCGCTTCGGCCCGGACGGCAAGCTCTACCAGACGATCGGTGACGACGCGGTCATGTGCAACGCGCAGATCCTGACGTCGCAATCGGGTTGCCTGCTGCGGCTCGACGTCAGCGGCCTGCCGGTCGGTGCCAGCACGACGTTGCCGACCTACTCGTCGCTGGATCCGGGCGACAACCCGAACAGCGCCGCGACCGACTTCAGCCAGCTCGTGATCGCCCACGGCCTGCGCAACCCGTTCCGCGCCGAGATCGATCCGGCGACCGGCAGCATCTACATCGGCGACGTCGGCAACGCGACGGTCGAGGAGTACAGCGAATACGTCTACCCCGCCACCGGGCCGCTGCCGCTCGTCAACTTCGGCTGGCCGTGGCGCGAAGGCAACATCGCCGGCAGCAGCTGCGGCGGCACCCAGCCGCCCGGCCTGGTCGACCCGATCGCGACCGCCACGCACGGCCAGGGCTGGCAGTCGATCATGGGCGGCGCGCGCTACCGCAACGTCAACGGCGTGTTCGACTTCGGCCCCAACTACGAGGGCAACGCGTTCTTCCTCGACTACTACGCGGGCCAGCTGCGCCGCCTGGTCGAGGCCGGTGGTGTCTGGGCGCCCGCGCCGGCCGTACCTGGCCAGCCGTCGCCGACCAATTGGGGCACCGGCTTCGGCAGCGTCACGAGCCTGCGGCTCGGCCCGGATGGCGCGCTGTGGCTCACGCAGCACGGCAGCATGCTGAAGCGCGTGCGCCTGCTCGGCCCGGTCAACAGCGTCGAGGTCGTCAGCGGAGGTGGGCAGGTGGTGCCCGCCGGCGAAGCGTTCCCCGAGCCCCTCGTGGTGCGCGTGCTCGACGCCAGCGGCAACCCGCTGCCGGGCGGCAGCGTCAACTTCTCGGCCGCCGGCGGCGCGACGATCTCGACCACCAACCCGGTGATCGCCGACGCCAACGGCCTGGCGCAGACGACCGCGACGTCGGCCGGCGCGACGGGCGGTGGCGCGACGATCTCGGCGACCACGCCGGGCGGCATCACGACGGCCTCGTTCAGCCTGTTCGGTCGCAAGATCCGCGCGCTGCCCGCCGGCAACCTGCTGGTGCTGACCGTGAGCAACACGACGACGTCGAATCCGCCGGTCGTGCCCTACATCGTGATGGCCGCGATCGCGGGGGCGCCGCCGCTGCCGACGTTCCTCGGCCCGCTCTGCACCGACCCGTTCAGCGGCCTGACGTTCGTGATGGAGGACGGCACCGGCGCGTTCGGCTTCTACTCGCTGTCGGGCACGGGTGGCGTCGGTTCGCCGAACCTGACGAAGATCTACACGCTGCCGACGGGGCTGCTGACCGGCTTGCAGATCCACTTCCAGGCGCTCGGCTTCGACGCCGTGACCGGCCTGTTCCGCACCGACTGCGACACGCGGCAGTTCTGAGCTTGAGTGCTCGCCGCGCCTGGCGCGGCGAGCACGCCCGCTCAGGACCTCGCCGCGCGCCTGCGGCGCGCCGC
>CAYMRG010000231.1:5232-8258 GCA_964392555.1 uncultured candidatus Brocadiaceae bacterium | reverse complement strand
CGCCCGCCCCGGTGCCGGTGAAGGTCGTCGCGCCATTGGTCAGCCCGACGATGCCGTACTGACGCGTCTGGAAGCCCGGGTCGGCCGCCGACAGCTGGGCGAGGATCTGGTTGGCCTGCGTGCCGCTCAGCAGCCCGGTGCGGATCAGTTCGCGCAGCGAAAGCGGCCCGACGAACGACTGCGCCGCCGCCGCGCCGTAGCCGGGCACGACGACGACCGTGTTGGGCCGCAGGTCGAACCCGGTCAGGCAGGTCGAGATCGCGACCGCGACCTCACCGGTCACGAGGTCGACGATCACGATCGACCAGGTCGCATGCGCGGGCAGCGCCAGCAGCACGAGACCGAACAGGAACGCGACCACGGCGCGGAGCGAGGGCATCGCGGCATTGTCGAGCGCGCCGCCACGCCGTCCAGGGGTGACCCGGTCCCGGCTACTTGTTCGCCGCGTCGCGCGCGGCCAATGCCGCTGCGACGTCGACGTCCCACTCGACCGTCTCGCCGTCGGCAATCGTCCGTGTGATCCGCAATTCCGGCTTGCCCGGCTCGGCGATCACGGCCGTGTAGGTGTCCGGCGGCACGCTGCCGAATTCGTACCACCCTGAGTCCGCGACCTCATCGCGGCCCATCAGGCGTTTCATCACGGCGAGCGTCGAGATCCGGCTCACGACCGGCTTGCCGCGGCCGTCGAGCAGCGCGATGTTCGCGAACGGGATCTGCCGCTTGTCGACGTTCGTCGCGCGCACGCGCAGCGTCGCGCCGCGGACCATGCGCAGCGTGACGTCGCTCGCGGCGTCCTCCTGCACCTGCACGTCGTTCTGCGCGCCCGCCTGCACCGCATCGCCGGCGACGCGCAGGTCGTAGACGCCGGGAGTGAGCCCCGGGATCGTGAAGCGTCCCTGCGCGTCGCTGCGGATCGGCCGCGCCTGCGCACCGAACAGGTCGAGCAGCGGGTTGCCCTTGCTGCGGCGCCGCTTGGTCGACGTCTCGACGTAGGTGATCTCGGCGTCGGCGACCGGATTGCCCGAGCCGTCGAGCACGGCACCGGTGATGCGACCCGCGAGCGGCACCGTGACGACCAGCCCCTCGACCGGCGCACTGCCGTCGACGACGACGTTCTCGAGCGCGGCTTCGCCGTAGCTCGGCGCCGCGTCGCTGCCGCTGTCGCCACCGCCTCCGCCGCTGCCGCCGAAGCGCGGCCGCCGACCGCCGAAGCGGTCGCCCGCGGTCAGCCGGTAGGTGCCGGCGGCGACCGAGCGCATGCGGAACATGCCGTCGTCGTCGGTGCGCGCCTGGCTGAGGCCGTTCTGCGCGATCAGGCCGATCAGGCCGTCGGCGCCGGCCAGCGTGCCCTGGTCGCTGCCGAGCCGCACCTGGATGCCGGCGACCGGGTTGCCGCGCGTGTCGACGACGCGCCCCGCGACCTCGCTGGTCGGCAACGTCACGTCGAACAGGAACTCGTGCGCGCCGTCGGGCACTTCGACCTCGAACGTCGTCTGCACCGGCTGGCCCTGGAAGCGGCTGACCTGCATCACGTAGCTGCCCGGCTTGATGCCGATCAGCTCGTAGCGGCCGTCCATGCCGGCGGCGCCGGCGCGCACGCCCATGCCGAGCAGGCCTTCGCGGTCGCTGCCGAGCAGCGTGACCAGCGCGCGCGGCACCGGGGCCGCGCCCTCGCGGACGGTGCCGAACACGCGCACGCCGTCGTCGCTGTCGTCGTGCACGTCGACGCGCGTGAACTTGCCCTCGCGCACCGTCACCGACTTGAGCCGCATGTTGCTCATCAGCTCGAGCGGGATGTTGTCGGCGCGTTCGTCGAGCCGCGACTTGAAGACGATGTACTGGCCCGGCGACAGACCGTCGATGCGGAAGTAGCCGCTCTTGTCGGTCGTGCCGCTGCGCATCGCGCCGGCCTGGATGCTGAAGGCGACGACCATCGCGTCGGGCAGCGGCCGCATCGCGAGGCCGGTGACGACGCCTTCGACGCCGCCGCCGGCCGCGAGCTGGATCTCGACCGCGGGCGTCGGCTGGTCGGCCGCGACCACGACGTCCTTCGCCGACGACTTGGCGAGATCGGGATGGCGCGCCGTGAAGCGGTAGCGACCGGCTTCGAGCGCCGGCAGCGCGAAGCGCCCGGCGCTGTCGGTGACGACGCTGCGGCGGCCGCTGGCCGACGACAGCGCGAGGAAGTCGAAGTCCTCGGGGTCGATGTCGAACTGGAACGGCCCGCGCCGCGGCGCGCCGTCGTCGCGCTGGCGGTAGGCGGTGACCTGCGCATCGCTGACCGGCTGCCCGGTCGCGGCGTCGACCACGCGGCCGGCGACCGTCCGGCCCGAGCGCAGTTCGAACGCGAGCACGTCGCTGGTCTGGGCCGGCGCGAGATCGACCTCCTGCGAGTTCGCGTCGAGCAGGCCGTCGGCGCGCACGCGCACGCGGACGTGACCCGGCGGGATGCCGCGCAGCTCGAACGTGCCATCGGCCGACTGCACCTCGGTCCAGTTGCCCTCGAGGTCGCGGTCGACCATCGTCTGTCCCTCGGGCAGCCAGACCGTGCCTTCGCGCATCTCCGGCGGGCCGCCGCCGAAGCGGAACCCGCCGCGACCGCGGTTGCGGCGCCCGCGCTGCGCATTCGCGTCGGCGACGGCGCCCTCGCCGTCGGCCTTCGCCGGCGCCGGCTCCTCGCTGCGCGTGTCGACGCGGAAGCGCGTCGCCGGCGCACCGTCGAGCGTGACCTTGCCGCGGACGATCGCACCGCGCTTCAGCACGACCAGCACCTCGGGCTCGTCGAGCTTGACGCCGAACTTCATCGCCGTCGTGTAGCCGGCCTTCTGCGCCTGCACGACCAGCCGCTCGCCGGTCAGCCCCTTCGCGACGAACGTGCCGTCGGCGCCCGTCGTCGCGGCCACCGCGCGCACCTTCAGCACCATCTTCAGGAACACCGGGTCGTCGGGCCGTTCGAACGGTCGCAGCTCGACGCTCGCGCCGGCGACCGGCTGCTGCTGGTCGTCGACGACGCGGCCGCGCACGGT
>CAYMRG010000231.1:0-5222 GCA_964392555.1 uncultured candidatus Brocadiaceae bacterium | reverse complement strand
CCCGTGCCGAGCGCGAGCACGAGGTCCTCGTAGACGCCGCCGTCGACGACCGCGAGTTCGTCGATGCGGCTCGGCGCGAAGTCCGGCGCCGCGGCGACGAACGCGACGCGGCCGCTGGCGACGTGCTCGATGCGGAACCGCCCCGCCTCGTCGGTGACGATCGGCGCATCGCGCCCGTCGGCGGAGAACAGCACGCGGCTGATGTCGAGGTAGACCAGCGCGACGTTCGCGCCGGCGACCGGCGCCCCCTGCGGATCGACGACCGTGCCGGCGACGACCGCACCCTGGTGGCCCTGGATCGTCACCTCGGTGACCTGGCCCGCGCGCACCTCGAGGCCGAACTGCTCCTCGAGCGCGAGGCTCGGCGCGGCGGCCGCGACGATGTAGCCCTGGCCGATCGGCACGCCGGGCAGGTCGAAGCGCCCCTGCGCATCGGTGACGGCGGTGCGCCAGCGGAACTGGCGTTCGGTCAACTGGCCGAGGAACGCGTTCGGCCCGGGCCGCAGCGTCACGGTCGCGCCGGCGGTCGGCGCGCCATCGGTGCCGAGCACGATGCCGCGCACGCGGCCGCCCGGCGTCGCGCGCAGTTCGATGCCGTCGCGCATCTCGCCCTGCGCCAGCCGCGCGGTGCCCGGCGTGCGCACCCACCAGCCGTCGCTGCGGCCGTCCAGGAACACGCGCCCCGGCGGCAGACCGCGCAGCTCGAACGTGCCGTCGTCGCGGCTGACGGTGCGGCCGAGTTCGGGCGGCGGCGGCGGCGCCGTGACGAACAGGTTGCCACGGAACAGCCCGCGGAAGCGTTCGACCAGCGGCTCGATCGACGGCTCCTCGCCGAGCGCGATCACCTCGACGCCGGCCAGCGGCCGGCCGGTCGCGGCGTCGAGCACGACGCCGCGCACGCCGGTGTCGGTCGCCGCGCCCGCCACCTGCTGCCGCGTCGCCACGGCCGCGCCGACCTGCCCATCCGCCGTCGCCGGCGCCAGATCGCCCCGCGCCGCCGCGACGGGTTCGGTGCCATGGCCGCCGCCGGCCACCGAACCCGGCGGCAGGTCCGCCTCGTGCCCCCACCACGCGAGAACGCCCCAGACCAGCAGGAGCAGGGCGAGCGAGGCGAGGGCGACGGCGGTGGCGCGGTTCATGGGCGGCGGCCCCGCGCACGCGGGCGGGTGCGCGGGCGGGTCGAGGCGGGTTGGCGCTGGGTGGACGGTCGGGGACACCGACTGTCGGTCGGAGTGGGCCGATCGTGCCGGTTGCAACAGGGTCTGGTCCGGCGCGTCGTCGTGGCCCCCACCCGCGCAGGGGTTCAGAACTGCTTGAACTCGCCGCCGTTCTCCTTCGCCAGCTGCGTCAGGAAGGCGACGTCGAGGCCGTTGCCGATGCCGATCGCGTGGATCGTGACGCGCTTCAGCGCGTTCCACTGGCGGACGCCGGCCAGGATCTTCTCGGTCGAGTCGGGCTTGCCCTCGTTGGTCGTCGGCGAACCGTCGGTCAGCAGGAAGATCGTGTCGAACGCCGGCTCGTAGTACTTGTCGTGCGCGCCGCGGCCGACCAGCGTGAAGCACAGCTCGAGCGAGTCGTGGATGTTGGTCGACGACTCGGGGCGCAGCGTGCGGACGAACGTCTGCGCCGCCGCGACCGCCGCCGGCTCGGCCGCCTGGAGCTGCGGCTGGTACCAGTGCGGCAGATCGTTGTACCAGAGGATCGCGAACTTCTGCCGCTTCTCGAGCTTGCCGAGCGCCGCGATCAGCTCGCGTTTGCACGCCTCGAGCCGCGTCTCCTTGGTGCCATCGCTGCCGTCGGCGGTCGTGACCGCGGTCTTGCGATCGACCGGCGCCGTCATCGAACCGGAGCAGTCGATGACGTAGACGATCGAGTGGCTCTCGTCCTGCGGGATGCCGAAGTAGTAGAAGCGGTTGGTGTCCTTGCGGTGGCTCGGCGTGCCCGAGCCGAGCGCCGGCGCACCGGCGACGAACTGCGCGCCCTCGTTGGTCCACCAGCCGCGCCACGCGCCGGGATTGGCGCCGAACTGCTTGCCGGTGAGGACCTCGAGCGCCGCGGCGACGCGCGTGCGCATCTGCCCTTCGCTCTGTTCGAGCACGCCGATCATCGGCTCGATCGCCTCGGCGACGCCGAGGTGCGACAACGCCAGCGCGGCGCGTTCGCGGACGAACTCGTCCTTGTGCTTGAGGTTCAGCATCACGGCGAGCGCGCACGTCTTGCCCTGCGCGCCGGCCGCGGCCACGGCATCGATCAGCGGCACCACCTCGACGGCGTCCCTGGCGCGTTCGAGCGCGGCCTGCACGCGGCCCATGATCGCGGCGCCGTTGCTGCCGACCGCGCGGCCCGCGGCGAGCCGCAGCGGCATCGGATCCTTCTTCTGCGTCAGCACCTTGTCGAGCAGGAAGCCGAGCGCGTCGGCGCTGTGCAGCTCGCCGATGTGCCGTTGCACGTCCTCCTGCATGCCGCGCAGCTCGTCGGTGAGCTTTCGCAACTCGCCGAGGCGTGGTCGCAGCGCCTGGATCTTGTCGTAGACCTCCTTGGGCACCTCGCGCTGCCCGTCGACCTTGACCAGCTCGGCGTTGGCGGCCTGCCGCTCGGTTTCGGCCGCGGCCGCGTCGGTCTCGAGCGCGAGCCAGGCGTCGGCGAGCGCCTCGGCGATCTTCGCGTTGTCGGCACTGCCGATGCCGGCGATCGCGCTGCGGCGCAACGCCGCGAGTTCGGCCGGGGACGCCTTCTTGGCCGTGCTGGCGCGAAACGCCTTCTGCAGGTCCTGGAGAGCTTTGCCTTCGGCCTGGGCGAAACAGACCCCACCCGCGAGGAGCAGGGTCGACAACAGACGGAGGATCACTGGCTCGTCGGCGCGGCTGGGAGGGGCGGCGGGAGGACAGTAGCACCGGGCCCCGCCGCGGCAACCTCGGACGACGGCGGGTGCCGCCCGTTCGCTCAGGCGAATCGCAGAAGCGCCATTGCCGTTGGGTTCTCGGTTGCGAATGCCGATCAGATCGGCATGTTGTCCGCCCCTCCCATGAAGAAGGTCCTCCTGCTGTCCGTCCTCGCTGTCGCGGCACCCGTCCTCGCCCAGGACATGATCGCCGTGAGCGCGAACGGCCAGATCTACCAGTTCGATTCGTTCACCGGCGCCATCAACCTGCTCGGCAACGGCCTGCCCGGCCAGATCGCCTCGTGCCGCGACGACCACGGCCGCATCTGGAGCACGACCGGCAACACGCTGTCGGTGCTCGACCCGACGCAGCCGAATGCGACGACGCCGGTGCCCTTCCTGGTGACGAACCCGACCGGCCTGGCCAACGACGGCGCGCAATTCCTGTGGGCGGTCGAAGACGCTTCGCCCGACCTGCTGGTGCGCATCGACAAGGTCGCCGGCACCAAGGTGACGGTCGGTCCGACCGGCTACACGAACATCGTCGGGCTCGAGGTCTGGAACGGCCACCTCTGCGCGTGGGACGCGGTCGCCGGCCTGCTGATGCTCGACAAGAACACCGGCGTCGCCACCGACGTCAACCCGAACCTCGGCACCGGTGGCGCGCAGATCGAATGGCTGACGACGCGCATGGACGGGCGCCTGATCGGCGGGCAGAACGGGCTCTACCTGATCGATCCCGCCACCGGCACGGCGACGCCCTACGCTTCGCTCGGCAACGTCGACCTGCGCGGCGCCGACGCCTGGTACACCTACACGCGGACGTTCGGCACCGGCTGCAGCGGTGCGTTCGGTCCGGTGTCGATCCAGGCGGCCGTGACCGGCACCAACAACAAGACGGTCACGCTGCAATCGGGCAACCATGCCGCCAACGCGGTCGGCGCGACGATCTTCGGCCTCAGCAACACGCTGTCGGGCACGACCTCGCTGCCGTACTCGCTCGACGGCAACCTCGGCACGTCGGGCTGCACGCTCTACTGCAGCACCGAGGCGAGCGTGCTCGGCGTCACCTCGGGCACCGGCCCGGCGACGCTGCAGCTGCAGGCGACGCTGCCGCACGTCTGGAGCGTCGCGTCGTTCTTCGCCCAGCAGATCGTGCTCGAGCCGGTGACGGGCGGCGTGTCGCTGTCCAACGCGGTGCTGGTGCAGATCGGCAATTGAGCGCGCGGCGAGCCCGCGATCGCGGTCAGCCGGCGACCGGCAATTCGATCGCGAACATGCTGCCGGCGCTGCCCGCGGCCACCAGCCGGATCGTGCCGCCGTGCGCCTCGACGAGCCGGCGGCAGATCGCCAGGCCGAGCCCCGTGCCCGACGACTTGGTCGTGAAGTAGGGCTCGAACAGGTGCGCGCGCACGGCCTCGGGCACGCCGGGGCCGTCGTCCGCGATCTCGACGACGACGCGGTCGCCGTGGCGCAGCGAGCGCAGCGCGACGTGCACGCCGTCGGGCGCGGCCTCCAGCGCGTTCTGCAGCAGGTTGACGAACACCCGCGCCAGCGCCTTGCGGTCGATCGCCGCCGCCGCATCGCCGGCGCCCGGCGCGAACGCGATCGCGATCGGCCGACCGGCGAACAGGCTCGCGCACTGTTCGCGCAGTTCGCCGAGCCACGCGTCGACCGCGACCACGGTGCGCGCCGCCGGCGCGACGCCGGCGAAGGCGCGGAAATCGTCGGCGATGTGGTCGAGCGCGTCGGTCTGGTCGAGCACCGTGCGCGCGAGCCGATCGGCGATCTGCTCGGCGCGCGCGTCGCCTTCGCCGCGGGCCCGCTGCAGCAGCTGCGCCGCCATCCGCATCGGCTGCAGCGGATTCTTGACCTCGTGCGCGACCTGACGTGCCATCTCGGCCCACGCCTGGTCGCGCTCGGCCGCGGCGAGCCGCGCGCGGCCGACCGCCAGTTCGCCGGCCATCTGGTTGAACGAACCGGCCAGCTCGCCGAGTTCGGGGCCGCCGCGCGCCGGCACCGAGACCGCGAGATCGCCGCTGGCGATGCGACGCGTCGCCGCGACCAGCGCGCGCACCGGCGCGACGATCGTCCGCGACGCGACCAGCGACCAGACGCCGAGCACGACCAGCGTCACCAGGATCGCCAGCCACAGCACCTGCGCGAACGCGTCGCTGGCGGCGAACAGCTCGGCCTCGGGCACCGCGACGCCGATCACGAAGTGTCGCCCGTCGCCCACGCCGCACGGCGCGAAGCCGACGCGCCACGGCGCGCCGTGTTCGTCACGGAACGCGGTGCGCCCGGAGCCGGTCGCGCCGGCCAGATGCGCCGCGAGGTCGGG
>CAYMRG010000230.1:0-8265 GCA_964392555.1 uncultured candidatus Brocadiaceae bacterium | reverse complement strand
GTTCGCCGTCGAGCCAACTGACATCGAGACCCTGATCTGGATCGTGATGACGGCGAGGTCGAGGTGCAGGTCGAGCGTCCGCCCGTTCGGCAGCGGCTCGGCGGGCACCTCCGCCAGCCGGCTCGTGCGGCAGCCGGGCGCGGCCGCGGCGAGGAACCGGCCTGGCGGCAGACGACGCAACGCGAACTCGCCGCTCGCGTCGGTCGTCGTCGCGGGAAAGCCCTCGTGCAGACTGCCCGCCTTCGTCAGCAACACCGTCGCACCGGCGATGCCGGTGCCCCGTCCGTCGACGACGCGACCCGCGACGTCGATACCGCGAGCGAGCCGGATCGTTGCGGTAACGGTCTCGCCGTCGCGCACGACGACGGCGACGTTCTCCGCACGATCCGGTTCGATCACGAACTCACCCGGCGGCAGCTCGAACCGCGCCGCGCCGCTCGCATCGGTGGTGAACGCGATGCTGCGCAGCTGCGGATCGGGCAACTGGTTCGGCACCAGGTTGCCACTCCAGGCAAGGTCTCCTTCCCCTTCGGCCGACGTCGTGATCGCCAGCACACCCGAAGGTTCCGATTCTCTGGATGCGACGGTCGCGGTGGCCGCACCGCGCTCGCGCCTGTCGGCATCGGCCGCGGGCGGCGCCGCCGGCGGTGCCGCACGTTCGGCGCCAGCGACCGCCGGCGTGAGCCGGTCGCCGCGGTCGCCGGCACGCCACATCGTCAGCGCGGCGATCGCGCCGAGCGCGGCCAGCGCCGCAAGGCCCCAGCGCAGCACCATCCGGCCGCCGGTCGCCGTCACTGCACCGGCGTCGGACGGGCCCGCGCCGACCGGGCCAATCTGCGATGGGCCAATCTGCGATGGGCCAGCCTGCGCCGGTCCGGGAGCCGCCGGGTCAGCGCCCGTCTCTACGAGCACGCGCTGCCGCAGCCCGTCGACGCCCGCCATGCCGCGCAGCAGCGCCGCGAACGCGCCGATCAGACCGGCCGGCATGCGGCGCCGCACTTCGTCGAGGCTGCGGTGGATCCAGCTCTTCACCGTGCCGATCGGGCGCGCCGTCGCGTGACCGATCTGCGTCGGCGTCATGCCGTGCACCAGGTGCAGCGTCAGCACCTCGCGCTGCGGCAGCGGCAGGCCGCCGATCGCCGCGCGCAGATGCGCCATGAACTCCGCCTGCTCCGCCGCGTCCCGCGGGTCGAGGCCGTCGGACACCACCTGGGCGTCCGCGTCCGACGGCATCCCGGCCATGCGCGCGCGGCGGCGGCGGTCGTTGCGGGTCACGTTGGCGAGGATGCCGACCAGCCACGGCTCGAGCGGGCGGCTCGCGTCGTAGCGATCGGCACGCTGGATCGCCGTCAGGAAGGTCTCGTGCAGCAGATCCTCGGGCTGTTGCGCGGGACCGGCCAGGTGGCACGCGACGAGCAGCAGCTCCTGCGCGACCAGGTCGAAAACCTGGGCGAGCGCTTTCGGGTCGCCTTCGTCGCGGTAGCGGACGAAGGCGGCGCGTGCATCGGGGCGGATCTGCATGGCGGGCCGGCCGGGGTATCCGCTGTATCCAGGCGACTACGACCGGTTGCACATTCTGCCCCGGGCTGGCGACCAGGTGCCGCCCTACCGCGATAGACTTCGGATAAGTTCGCTTGCCCACGATAGATGCGATCGCACCGCGACGAGCCGCCCCGGCCGCCGTCGCCACGGCCGCCCGCCACGTCCCGATCCTCGACGGATTGCGGGCGATCGCGGTGCTGTTGGTGCTTTGGTGCCACGTGCCGCCGACCATGCCCGGCTATCCGAGCTGGCTGGGTTTCGCGCACTGGCTGGTCGGCCCGGGCGGCCTCGGCGTCGAGATCTTCTTCGTCCTCAGCGGCTTCCTGATCACGCGCATCCTGCTGGCCGAACGGGCGCGCGCCGCTCCGGTGCGCTGGTTTCTGTTGCGGCGCATGCTGCGGATCTTCCCGATCTACTACCTGCTGCTGCTGCTGATGCTGCCGTTTCGGCCGGTCGCCGAACTCGGCGCCTGCGCCGTCTACCTGGCGAACCTGCGCTCGATCGTCGGCACGATGGCCGGCCCGCTCGAGCACACGTGGTCGCTGTGCGTCGAAGAGCACTTCTACCTGCTGTGGCCGCTGGTCGTGGCGTTCGCGCCGAGCCTGCGCCTGGCGCGCGGCGTCCTGGTCTGGTTCGTCCTGCCGGCCGCGGTGTTCGGCGCGATCGCCGTCGGCCAGCTCGTCGCCGACGAACGGACGGCGCTGACCGCGGTCGCCCACGGCTCGCCGTTCCGCTTCCTCAGCCTCGGCGCGGGCTGCCTCGTCGCGTTCGCCGAACCGCGCCTGATCGCCGCGCCGCAGCGCCTGCTCGGCCTCGGCCTCACTCTGGTCGGCTTCGCGCTGGCGATCCATCCCCACTTCCTGCTGCTGCTCGGACCGATGTGGGCCGGCAACGGCGAATGGGTGGCGCGCACGTGGGCGCCGGCGATCGGCCTCGTGCACAGCGCAGCCCTCGGCACCGGCATCCTGCTGCTGGCGCTGCACGCGCCGACGACGCGCTGGTCGCCGCTGCGTGCGCTGTGCTGGCGGCCGCTGCGCGCGATCGGCCGCATCAGCTACGCGCTCTACCTCTACCACCTGCCGATCTACTTCGCCGTGCTCGGCGACCGCCCGAACGGCGGCGCCGTCGTGCTGGCACTCGCCCTGACCTTCGCCGCGGCGACGCTGTCCTGGTTCGCGCTGGAGCGACCGATCCAGCGCTTCGGCGACCGTTTCCGTAGCATTCCCGTAGTCCGCCCCACCCCGACATGAGCGACCACCACGTGCCATTCGCCGCCTGGGCGACCCTGGCCCTCGCCGCTGTCACCGCCGCTTCGCTGCCGGCCCAGACCAAGAGCGGCTACGAGCTCGCGCTCGAACGCTACCGCACGTGCATCGTGCGCAAACCGTTCGTCTTCCACACCGAAGGCCGGCAGAAGCTCGCCGAGACCCGCCGCAGCGAAGCGTTGCAGATCCTCGTCGAGGACTATGCGAAGCCGCGCGACTACGCCGAATACGCGCGCTACACCCTCGCGACGTTGTTCGGCAGGGACTTCGCGAGCAAGGAGGCCGCGCCGGTGCTGGCGACGCTGCGCAAGCAACAGGACAAGCCGGTCGACACCTGGCTCTGGGTGCAATCGCTGCGCATCGAAGCCGACCAGCTCGGCATGGACGAACCGATCCGCATCGCCAAGGAGGACAAGAGTCCCGCGCACCGCGCAAGCGCGCTGCTCGCGCTCGGCATGAGCAAGCGACCGGACCTCGAAGGCGCGATCACGACCAACTGCATCGAGCTCCCGAAGAAGGAGGCCGACCGCAACCTGCTGCTCGGCGCGATGACCGGCGCGCTGTGGGAGAATCGCCAGCGCACGCGCGAGGCAGGCTATCGCAACGCGCTCAAGGCGTATGCCGGGCTGCTCGGCGACGACGTCGGGCTCAGCCACACCGCCAAGGTGCAGATCGCGCGCCACCTGCAGTGGATCCTCAACGCGCCCGGCATGTTCATCAACGCCGAGGCGTGGATCGAGCTGATCGATCGCGGCGAGGTGAAGCGGCCGCCCGAGAGCCGCACGGCCGCGCAGTCGTCGTTCTTCGGCATCGAGACCGACGGCGAACGCATCGTCTACCTCGTCGACATGTCCGACTCGATGTGCAAGGACATCGAGCCGAGCGCCAAGCCCGCGGGACCGATCACCGGGCCGAAGCAGAAGAAGCCGAAGGCCGTGCTCGAAGAGAGCGATCTGCCGTGGCACAAGATCAAGACGCGCTGGGACCTCGCGCGCGAGCAGCTGCGTATCTCGCTGTCGCGGCTGACGCCGGACAAGCACTTCGCCATCGTCTGGTTCGGCACCGAAGCGGGGACGCTCGACGCGACCAAGGGCATGGTCAAGGCGACCAAGGGCAACCTCGCCAAGGCGCTGACCGAGCTCGACGCGATCGCCACCGGCAAGCCGGATCCGGTCACTGCGCCGGACGGCAAGCTGCGCGGATCGACCAACCTGCACGCCGGTCTGCGCCTCGCGTTCGCGATGACCGGTCGCGGCGCGGCCGAGGAGCCGATCTACGTCTCGCCCGAGGCGCTCACCGAAGGCTGCGACACGATCTTCCTGCTGTCGGACGGCGCGCCGTCGATGGACGAGTTCTTCACCCAGGACAAGGACTACGGCGAAGGCGACGTCATCGTCGACTCCGAGTACGCGGCCAAGGCGCAACGCACGCCGACGCTCAACTACTGGGGACCGTACAGTCAGGACGACTGGCTGCTCGAGGACATGCGCCGCCTGAACGCCTTCCGTCGCATCCGCATGCACTGTGTCGGCCTCGGCGAGGCCAACATGGCGCTGCTGCGACAGCTCGCCGACATCGGCCACGGCGAGACGTTCTCGTTCGGCCATCGCGAACACGCGGGCGGCGGCAAGTGAACGGAATGCGGACGCCGCCCGCGCGCGTGCGCTTTCGCGACAGGCGAGATGCGGCATGTGCCGATCTCGTCACGCCCTGCACGATCCGCGGCGCGAGCTATGCTCGCCGCCCATGATCCGCAGCATCACCACGCTCGCCACTCTCCTGACCGTCACCTGCGCAACGGCCCAGACCACCGTCACGATCGCGTGCGATCGCGACAACACGCTCTACGAAAGCGCCACCGGTTCGCTGAGCAATGCCGGTGGACCACTGTTCGCCGGCGTGACCGGCGGCAACTTGAAGCGCCGCGCGCTCCTCCATTTCGACGTCGCCGCGGCGTTGCCCGCCGGCGCGAAGCTGCTGACGGCGAAGCTGTCGCTGAACGTCACGCAGATCGCATCGCCCGGTCCGGTCGAGATGCACCGCGCGCTGCAGGCGTGGGGCGAAGGCACCTCGTTCGCCGGCGGCGGCGGCATCGGCGGCGGCGGCGGTGCGGGTGCCCCCGCGACGACCAATGACGCGACGTGGCTGCACACGTTCTTCCCCGGCTCGTTCTGGACCACGCCCGGCGGCGACTTCGCGCCGTCCGCGTCGTTCACGATGGTGCTGAACCTCGGCAGCAACACGTCGCCGATCGCCACCGGCGCCACCGCCGACGTGCAGAATTGGCTCGACAATCCGGCCCAGAACTTCGGCTGGCTCGTGCTCGGCAACGAGCTGCTGCCCGCAACCGCGGCCCGCTTCGACTCGCGCGAGACGACCACCGGCGTCGGCCCGACGCTGACCGTCACCTACCTCGCGCAGGGCACCGGCGGCACCTGGGGCACCGGCTGCCCGACGCCGCTCGGCAACTACTCGTTCGCGTTTGCCGGCGCGCCGATCGGCGGTGCGACGATCGCCATGAACCAGTCGAACGGCCCCGCGTCCGCGATCACCGCGCACTTCTTCTCCCTCGACCTCGAGCCGGTGGGCCTGCCGCTGGTGCCCGGCTGCACCGTGCACCTGTCGCTGCCCGGCCTGATCAGCGGCCCGATCGCGCTGCTGAGCCCGGCGGGTGCCGCGTCGCTGCCGTTCGGCGTGCCGGCCGGGTTCCCCGGGTATCTCGTCGTCTGCCAGACGGTCGCGCTCGACAACAGCCCGCTCGGCTTCGAGATCAGCAATGCGGGTCTGATCTGCCTGCAGTAAGCCGGCTGCAGTGGGCCGGGCTTCGGGAATCCTCACGCCTCGGTGAGTGAGGATTCCCCGCACGCGGGCTCCGGGGTTGCTCCGGGTTGCTCCGGGGTCATCGGTGGGTGGCGCAGGCCGCTTCCGTCGCCTCGAACAGCTTGCGCACGATCGCCTCCGCTTCGCCAGCCGAGCAGAGGCCATGCGATGAGCAACGCCCGGTGGCGCACCGCGAAATCCGACATGGGCGTGGGCACGGTGTAGGCCCGGTCGCCCTCGAAGGCGACGAGCCAATGCGAACCGTCGGGGCGCCAGCTGAAGACGCTTGTGCCATCTTCACGGTGCACGACCGAGGCCTCGGATTCCGCGACCCATTGTCGCTGGGCTATGGTTGCGGCGGCGAAATCCGCCTGGAGCCGCCTGGAGCCCCCGGATCTGTGCCTGCTCGAACGCTGCAAATCGCTCCCCGAGATTGCGCAGGATCTCATCGAGCGCCTGGCGGTCGTCCCGGGGCACCCACTGGTCGCGGGGATTGAGCTGTTCGTGGCGCAGGAACTGCTTCGCCTCGATGTCCTTCGGCAGCAAAGCCATGTTCTCGGCGAAGTCGAACCGGTTGCGCGGGATCTGGCGCCACTCGTCATCCGCCGCACACTCGCTTGCCGCGTCCCGAACGACTCGCTCCGCCGCCGAGTCCGGGGGCGTTCGCAAGCGGGATAGGTCGCCCGTCCTCGCGAGGATCGAACCCCCCGAATGTTCGACGACAGCGGCAGCGGCGGTCGCGGCAGCGATTGGCACGCCGTCAGGCATGCCGACTGGCCGCGATGTGCGCTCCGTTCGCGATGGAACCAAGACACCTGCCGCGAACACGCCCAGCGAGCAGCCGACGATGCCAAGGATGATCAGCTTTCCGAGGCGATGGCGCATACGGGGCGGAAACAGCCTACTCACCCACCCACAGCACGGACCGCTCCGCATCGAACCGCCGCACCGGCAGCGCGCGGTAGCCTTCGCCGGCGCGCACTTCGAACGTCGCCGCGGCCGGCGCGCGCACCGTCGCCCAGCCTTCGGCATCAGTCCGGTCGACGTTGCAGCGGCGGCCGTCGAGCGCGGTCGCGAGCCAGACCAGGGCGACCGGCTTGCCGGCTTCGTCGACGACGCGCAGGCGGCGATCGGCGGCGCTCTGCAGCGCGAGTTCGCAATCGGCCATCGGGCCGGCGGCCGCGACCTCGCACGCGGCGCCGAAGCTGCCGCGGTGGGCGAACGGACGCACCGTGTAGCGCGCCGGCAGCAGGCCGCCGACGCGGAACATGCCGTTGCTGCCCGACTCGGTGACCCGGACGAAGTCGCCGGCGCGCAGTTCGATCGGCACGCCGGCGACCGGGTTGCCGCGCTCGTCGCGCACCGTGCCGCGGATCGCGGCGGCCGGCTCGGCGACGGCGTCGGGCAACGGCACGGCGCCGGTCGCGCGCGGCAGCGTGATCGGCTCGCTGCGCCAGGCCGCGCCGCGGCCGCCGCCCCCGTCGGGTTCGTGGACCAGCAGCGTCACCGGCGCGGCGACGTCGGCGACCGCGAGTTGCAGCGCATAGCGACCGAACGCATCGGTGCGTGCCCAGCGGTCGCTCGCGACCTGCGTCACGAACGCGTTGGCCAACGGTGCGCCGTCGGGCCCGCGCACGAGCCCTTCGCCGCGCGGCCCGGTGGCCGGCGCCGGCAGCGGCGCCAGGTCGCGATCCCACGGCGCCGCGGGCGCGAGCTGGATGAGCAGCGGATCCGGCGACACGGCCGGCGCGCGCAGCCATTCGCCATGGTGACCAGCGGCGCGCACGAGCAGGTCCGCCGAGCCCGGGGCCGTGCCCGTGGCGCTCGGCACTTCGACGCGGAACGCGCCGTCCGCGTCGGTGCGTTCGATCCGGCCGTCCGGCAGTTGCACCTCGGCGCCGACCAGCAGGAAGCCCATCGCATCGTAGACGCGACCGGTCCGCGCGATCGTCGTCGCCGGCGCCAGTGCCTGGCTGTGGATCACGACCGGCTGGGGTGCCGTGCGACCGCTGGCCGGCGTGGCCGACACCGAACCCGTCGCCGGCGTGTCGCGGTCGACGTGCAGGTCACCGCGCAGGACGAACACCAGCAGCAGGCCGCCGGTCCACAGGCCGAGCACGATCGAGGGTCGCTTCCAGCAGTCGGCCAACATGCGCCGCGACTATAGTCGCGAACCTCTCAGCGGCACAGCCGTGGCGGCGCGACGTCGAGCACGGTGCGCAGGCCGGGCTTGGCCGCGGCGACGCCGTGCAGGTTGTTGACCAGGATCGCCGCGGTCGCCTGGTCGCCGGCGATGCCGCCCTGGAACTTCACGTGGATCGGCGGCGTGCTCTCGAGGATCACCTCGTCGCGCGGATCGGGCGCGCCGACGTACATCGCCAGGTCGAGGTGCAGCACGAGTTCCTTGCCGACGTAGCCGTAGCCGTGGTTGCGGATGCCGGCGACCTGCCCTTCCTTCACCGTCAGGAACGGCGTCTTGTGGTCCTCGGCGGCGAGCACCGGTTCGACCGACTGTTCGATCTTGTCGATCGCGAAGCCGAGGCCGCGGCCGAGCAGCACGACCGATTCGCGCATGCCGATGTGACCGAACTTCCCGGTCGCCATCTGCTTGTCGAATTCGCCCTTGGTCAGGCCCGCG
>CAYMRG010000229.1:2158-8271 GCA_964392555.1 uncultured candidatus Brocadiaceae bacterium | reverse complement strand
GCTCGGCGCCCGAGCAGATGATCCCCAACGGGGACATCTGGCGGCTTGGCCTGACGCCCGAGCAGATCATCGCGCAGATCCCGGCCGACACGCAGGCGATCGGCATCACCAGCATGTGGAGCTACTCGTGGCCGATCGTCCGCGAGCTGATCCAGAAGGTGAAAGCGGCGTTCCCGAAGGTGCCGATCGTGTGCGGCGGCGAGCACTTCACGGCCGTCCCCGAGCTGTCGATGCAGCAGGCACCGATCGACTACCTGGTGCTCGGCGAAGGCGAGGAGACCGCGATCGCGCTGTTCCGCGCGCTCGAGCTCGGCCTCGACCACACGGTGATCCCCGGCATCGCATTCCGTCTGCCCGACGGCACGATGCAGAAGAACCCGCGCCGCGACCGCATCCGCAACATCGACGAGCTGCCGTGGCCGGCGTGGGAGTTCTTCGACGTCGAGGCCTACTCGTCGAATCGCCTCGTCAGCGGCATCTACTACGGCAAGACGGTGCCGATCCTGGCGACGCGCGGCTGCCCGTACCAGTGCACGTACTGCAGCTCGCCGAACATGTGGACGACGCGCTGGTACGCGCGCTCGCCGAAGGACGTCATCGACGAGATCGAGAGCTACTTCAAGAAGTACGGCGCGACCAACTTCCCGTTCCAGGACCTCACCGCGATCCTGAAGCGCGAGTGGGTCGTCGACTTCTGCAAGGAGATCGAGACGCGCGGCCTGAAGATCACGTGGCAGCTGCCGGCCGGCACGCGCAGCGAGATCATCGACGAGGAGGTCGCGACGCTGCTGGTGCGCAGCGGCTGCCGTTCGCTGAACTTCGCGCCCGAATCGGGCAGCGAGCGCACGCGCAAGCACATGAAGAAGATGCTGACCGACGAGAAGCTCTTCCGTGCGGTGCGCGCGTCGGTCAAGGCGGGCCTCAACGTCGGCGCGTTCTTCGTGCTCGCCTACCCGACCGACGAGGCGGAGGACATGAAGGCGACCGTCAAGCTCGCCGCGCGCCTCGGCCGCGCCGGCATCGACGACGTCTCGGCGGGCTTCTTCTTCCCGCTGCCGAACACCGAGATCACGCGCCAGCTCGAGAAGGAAGGCAAGATCACCTACGACGACGCCTTCCTGAAGCTGCCGATCTACGTCCACAACAAGTTCCTCAGCGAGGATCGCAAGTTCTGCGACGCCTTCACCGCGAAGGAGCTGACGTCGTGGAAGTACAAGGTCGTGCGTGCCTTCTACACGCAGAGCCTGCTGCTGCGGCCGTGGCGCATGGCGCGCATCCTGTGGAACTTCGCGCGCGGCAAGGAGACTTCGAAGATGGAGTCGTTCCTGCAGGAGACGCGGCGCAAGTTCAAGTTGCGCAAGAAGACCGCGCCCGTGCCGCCGCCGACCGCCGGCAGCGTGCAGGTGCCGGCCAGCCGCAGCTGATTCGCGTCGCCCGCATCTCTCACCAGCCGCCGCGTCCGAGCGAGTCGACTGCTCAGCGCCGGCCGACGCCGAGCAGTCGCTGTGCGCGGTCCATCACGAGTTCGGCCACCGCTTCGCCGCCCAGGTTACCGCGCGCCCAGACGAATGCGGCGCGGCCGGCCTCGGCCGCGAGCGGCGCGGAGTGCAGCAGCGCGACCGTCGCTGCGGCAAGTGCCGCAGGGCCCTCGGCGATCGTGCAGGCCGGGGACCTGGCCGAGCAGCCGCGGCCGCCGAGCGCGTTCGTCACCACCGGCAGGCCGTGGGCGAGCGCGGCGAGCGCCTTCATGCGGAAACCGCCGCCCGACCACAGCGGTGCGAGCAGCAGACGCACCTGGGCGAACAACCCGCCGAGGTCGGGGACGTAACCGAGCACGCGAACGCCCGGCGGCACGGCCAGGTCGTGCAGGCGGTCCTCGTGGGGGCCGGCGAGCCACAGCTCCGCCGTCGGCGCCTGCGCGCGCAACAACGGGAACACGTCGCGGACCAGCGTGGCGGCCGCTTCGCGGTTGGGATGGTGGCTGTAGTCGCCCAGGAATAGCGCGCGCGGCGGCGCCTGTTCTGGCGCGATCGGAGCTCTCGGCACGGCGAACACCGGCGGGCGCACGAGCACTTCGCGGCCGAGTTGCGCCGCGAGCGTCGCCGCATCCTCGGCCGTCACGGCCTGGAGCAGCGAGGCCATCGGGTAGTAGCGCTGCGTGTAGCGGCGCCACAGCCGCTGGTCGCGCCGATCGCCGAACGCACCGAGCCCCGTCGTGGTGTTGGCCGGGCACCCGGCTTCGTGGTCGGTGAGGATCGTCGGCACACCCTGCAAGAACGGCAGGTATTGCGCCATCTGTGCCAATTCGACCAGCACCACGTCGGGCGCGAACTCCGCACGCGCGCGCTGCAGCAGCGCCGGCAGCTCGGCGTGCCAATGCTTGGCGGCGACCAGCGGTTGGTTGCGCCAGCGCCACAGCATGCGCAGTTGGTGGCGCCGCCGACCGCGGCCGGGCGGTCGTTCGGCGAAGGGCAGCAGACCTTGCCAGCTCCAGGCAGGTTGCGGGTCCGCGACCAGCTGGGTCTCCTCCGGGCGCATCAGGGCGGCCAGCCCCAACTGGGAGCGACGGCCGAGGGATTCCGCCAGGGCTGCCAGGTACACGCCGCCACCGTGGGGGGCGCGGCGGTGGGGCAGGAATGGCGCAACCAGCAGAATCCGCATCTGGGGGCCATCTAGCATACTATTTTACAACGGCTTGCAATGTCCAATGGCATGGGACTCGCCGTGGATCGGGTTCCGCTTCGCCCCGGACAGGCAGTGGCGGTCCCACGCGTCGTTTGCCATAATCGGCGTCCGGCCGGCCGGTTGTCTGGGCTGCTCAGGATGGCGCCTAGGCGTAATCGGACCGGGTGAGAGTGGTATGAACGACACGATCAAAGCCATCGTCGGCCTGCTCGAGTCCGGCAAACCCGAACTCCAAGTTGCTGCCGCGCAGGTTCTTGGCGAACTCCGAACCAAGGAGCCCGCGGTCGTTCGCGCGCTCGCGGGCGCCGTGAACCGTTCGCCGATCCTCGGCCGGTTCTGCGCCGAAGCCTTGGCGAAGATCGGTTCGCACGAAGCCATCGAAGCAGTGGCGCACATCTTGCTCGAACACGAGGGGCTCGCCGACGTCACGTCGCACCTGCTCGCCGAGCTGGGTACAGCCGCGCATGGCGTGCTGGCCGCAGCCTATCCGGCCGCGAGCACCGAACAGCGGTTGCGCATCCTCGGCATCCTGGCGCGCTCGCCGGGCAAGGAAGCGATTCTGGTCCTGACCCACGCGCTGCTGGCACCGGAGACGTGCGCCGTCGCCGGCGAGCTGTTGCGCGGCGGCGCCGACCGCCTTGCCCAACCGCAACAGAAGGCGGTGCGCGAGATCCTCGCCAAGCAACTCGGCAAGGACCTCGATCCGTCGCTGCCCGAGGTCTCGCTCGCCGAGATCGTCAAGGTGCTGGCCGTCGTCGACGCCGCCGGCTCGCGTGCCTTGCTGCTGCGCTTCGCCGCGCCCGGCGCGCCCGACCTGGTGCGGGTCGCCGCGCTGCGTGCGTTGCGCGGCGCCAAGCTCACGGCGCCGCAGGTCCGCGCCTTCATGGAAGCGCTCGAGGATCCGGCGCAGAAGGCCGCGCACGATGCGATGCGCGACCTGCTCGCTGATCTGCCGGAGCTGCCGGACGGCCTCGTGCCCGTGCTGAAGCGGCTGTTGGCCGCGCGCCAGCCCGAACAACGCCTGTTCGCGTTGCGCATGCTGCGCACGGTTGGCGGTGCCGAGATGGCCAAGGTCGCGCTGAAGTACCTGGTGCACGACGACCCTCGCTTCGTCGCCGCGGCTGCAGCGGCCCTCGCGCACAACCGCCAGGCCGTCGAACCGCTGATCCGTCTGCTGCAGACGACGCGCGAGCCGGCGCTGGCGCAGAGCGTACAGCAGGTGCTGGTGCAGCTCGGCGAGCATCTGCCACCGAAGACGCTGCGCACGCTGGTCGACAAGGCGGTGAAGCTGCTGCCCAGCAACGCGCGCACCGGCGATGCGATGCTCGACCTGGCGATCGCGGTGGGTGGCGGCAAGCTGGCGCCGGCGATCGTCGAGCGCGCCATACGGCTGCGTCGTTCGCGCCGCTACGGCGACTCGCTGCACGTGCTGGCGCGGCTTGCGTCGTCGGCGAGCGCCGATGACGAGTGCCACTACCAGATTGCGTTGACGCGTCTGCAGTTCGAGATGTCCCAGCCGACGGCGGAGTCGGCGGCGCCCGGCAACCCGACGATGGGCTTCTTCACGGTGCTCGTGCGCAAGGGCTTTCCGTTGCTCGAGCGTCTGAAGAAGGAGTCGACGCTGACGCCCGAAGCGCTGCTGCGGATCGCGCGCCACTTCGCCGACTCGGTCGGTGAGGAGCGGCGGTTCGGCACCGAGATGCTGCGCCACCTCGCGACGCGAACCAAGGGGCGCGCCGGCGACGAGGCGCGCGTCGTGCTGCGCGCGGTCGGCGGCTGAGAGGCCGAGAGGAAATCACGATACGGCACTCTCAGCGCGTCCTGCGGTCGCAACCAAAGGTCTCGCGGCGCTGCGCGCCGCCAGAAGAGGCCGCAGGCGCGCTGGAGTCATCCAGGGATGACTACTACTCCCGCTCGCCAACGGCGAATCCGCTCGCCACGCGAGGAAACGCGGGAGTAGTAGATCAGAGTGCCAATCGGCGGCCGCCTACGCGGCCGCGCAGAGCCTTCGTGAGGATTCTCTCTCGGCTCTGATCTGCCGCTCCTGCGCTACCTCACGTCCCGCGCGAGTTCGCCGTCGTGTGAGCGGGAGTGGGGTGGGCCCGGCGCTCTCATCGCGTCGCGGGTCGCTGCTCGTCGGCCGCCGCCCCGCCCATGCGGACACGCTGTTCGGGCGCCAGCGGCGCGAAGCGCGGCCCGCCGGGGCCGATCGCGACGACCACCGTCGAGCCGAAGCCGAACTGGCCGAGTTCCTGACCGGCCGCGACCGACCCCGAAGCGACGGTGACGACGGTGCCACCGACGTTGTAGGCGCCGACCATCACCACGGCCGCAGCCGTGCCGCCGGGCAGCCGGCACCGGAACACGTGGCGGCTGTTGCGGGCGAACAGCCGGTCGATGCAGCGCACGGCCGGCGGATTCACGGGGAACAGCGTCCCGGGGATCGCGGTCACCCCCTCGATCGTGCCGGCGAACGGCGCGTGCACGCGGTGGTAGTCACCGGGCGCCAGGTAGATGGTCGCCTGGCAACCGCCCTCGAGGGCCTGGGCCAGGGCCGGATCGCCGAGCAGGTCGGCGAGCTCGTAGTCGTTCCCTTTGACCTGTTCGATGCGCCCGCCGGTCACCGGGCCGACCGTCACGATGCGGCCGTCGCACGGCCAGACCAGCGCGCCCGCCGCGATCGGGCGGGCGCCGGCGCGCAGCGAACGGCGGAAGAACGCCTGCAGGCTGCGGAACTGGCCGAGCTCGCCGTCGACTTCGTCCAGTGATGCGCCATAGCGGCGCGCGAACCAGCCGAAGCAGCGGGGCCGCCAGCGTCGGGGCAACGGCAGCGACGTCGCGGCGCCGGTCAGGCGCGACAGCATCACCTTCGGCAGGGCCGACAGCACCACGCGGCGGACGATGGACACGCCGCCTGTTGTCGGCCAATCGCGCGCGGCACGCAAGCAGCTGGCGGCGGCAACTGCGCCCTGTCGCTCGCGCCGCGGGCGTGCGATGATCCCGCCATGCGGTGGGATGTGTTCTGCGTGGCGGCCGCGTGCCTCGTCGCGGCCGGGTGTGAGGAACCGAGTGCGCCCAAGCCTTGGCCGGACGGCACGCTGGTGCTCGAGGTCGGCGGGCCGCAGGCGTCGCTGCGCGCGGCCCTCGCTTCGGTCGGCGTGGTGGTGGAGGCGCCGCATCTGCTGCGCACCGCTGCCGAGCGGAGCAGGGGCACGCCGGTGGACGCCGTGGGCAGCGGTCGCGACCATGGCTCGGCGACGCCCGCCGAAAGCGACGCCAAGGTGTCGCCGTCACCCGAGCCGGGTGCTTCGCCGGTCGGCGGCGCTCCCGGCGGGGCCGGGGAAGAGGGACCGCAGGTCGCCGCGCCGCCGGCGGCGCAGTTCTTCACCGGGCCGCTCGGCGAGGGCCGCACGCTGGGGCACCTCGCC
>CAYMRG010000229.1:0-2148 GCA_964392555.1 uncultured candidatus Brocadiaceae bacterium | reverse complement strand
GACGATGGCGAAGACAGTCCTGATCCTCACTCCCCTGCTGGCATTCGCGATCGGCTGCGGATCGGGCTCGAAGCTCGTCCCGGTCAGTGGCGTAGTGACTCTCAACGGGAAGCCGCTCGGCGAGGGCCGCACGCTGGTGCACCTCGCCAAGAAGTACCTGGGCAATGGCAACCGCTACCAGGAACTGCTCGAGCTGAACGGCTGGACGCTGCAGCAGGCCAAGCGCCTCGGCGCGACGCAGCTGGTCAAGATCCCGATCGACCCGGCGAACGGCACCGAGCCGAAATGAGCGAGGTGGTGGCGATGCCGCCGCTGCGGCCGATCGGCGTCGTGCGTGCTCCGCAGGTCCTGCACCACGAGGCGCCGCGCCAGAGCAACCTCGGCCGCGGCAGCGATGGCGCGATCGTGATCCGTCAGGGTCTGCAGAACTGCCTCCAGGACCTCGCCGGGTTCAGCCATCTGTGGGTCCTGAGCTGGCTGCACCTCGCCCGCGGCTTCCGTTCGCAGGTGGTGCCGCCGCGCGACACGCGGAAGCGTGGTCTGTTCGCGACGCGCGCGCCGCAGCGCCCCAATCCGCTGGGCCTGTCGTGTGTGCGCCTGGTCCGCATCGAGAAGCGGGTCGTGCACATCGCCGACCACGATCTGCTCGACGGCACGCCGGTGCTCGACCTCAAGCCGTACTTGCCGTACTGCGACAGCGTGCCCGATGCGGCGATCGGCTACGTCGCCGGTCTGGCCGAGGCGGCGGGAGATCACCGCGAATGGTGGCACGCCAAGGCGGCGGCGCTGCCGGGCGCCTATCGCCGCCGCGGTGGCGGGAAGGGGCGCCGTGAGCCGCCGCCGGACCGCGATCAGGAGCGGTAGTCGGCGTTGATCTGCACGTAGTCCTTCGTCAGGTCGCACGTCCACACATCGGCGCTGGCCGATCCTGCGGCCAGGTCGACGCCGATCTCGATGTCGGTGTCGTCGACGAGGTGGCGATGGGCGATCGCTTCGCGTTCGGGATGGGGCACGCCGCGCGTGTAGACTTCGGCGCTGCCGACCCAGACGCGCGCTGCCGTCGCATCGAACGGCACGCCGGCGCGCCCTGCCGCCGACAGGATCCGGCCCCAGTTGGGATCGCGCCCCGCGATCGCGGTCTTGACCAGCGGGCTGGTCGCGATGACCCGACCGACCGTGGTCGCGGCGTGTTCGCTCGCGGCGCCGCGCACGGCGACCGTGACCAGGCGGGTCGCACCTTCGCCATCTGCGGCGATGTGCCGTGCCAGGGCCTGCGCCAGATCCGTCAGCGACGCTGCGACGGCCGCCGCGGTGTGGGGGCCGGGGGCCTGCCCGCTGGCGAGCAGCAGCAGCGTGTCGTTGGGCGACGTGTCGCCGTCGACCGTCACGCGGTGGAAGCTGCGGTCGGCAATCTGCCGCAGCATGCCGGCGCTCGCCGAGCGCTCGACGGCGGCATCGGTGAGCAGGAAGCCGAGCATCGTCGCCATGTCGGGGTGGATCATCCCCGAGCCCTTGGCGAAGCCGGTCGCGGTCGTGCGGGCCGTCGCGCGGCACAGCGCCTTCGGGTAGGTGTCGGTGGTCATGATCGCACGTGCGAAACCGGCCGCGCCATCGGTGGCGGCTGCCGCGCACAGGGCGTCGAGGTGCGAGACGATGCGCTCGGTCGGCAGCGGCGCGCCGATCGGCCCTGTGCTCAGCATCAGGACCTGCTCGGTGGGGCAGCCGAGGCGGCGGGCCAGCTCCGCGCAGCAGTGCCGTGCGTCGTCGATGCCCTTCTGCCCGGTTGCGCAATTCGCGTTGCGGGCGTTGACCAGTACGGCCCTGACGAGCCCGCCGGTGCGCGCGAGGTGTTCGCGGCAGAGAGGAACGTGGGCCCCGACCAGCAGGTTCTTCGTGTAGATCGCCGCCGCCGAGACCGGCGCCTCGGCCAGCAACAGCGCGAGATCCGGTTGCCCGGCCTTCTTCAGGCCGCAGTGCAGACCTGCGGCACGAAAGCCCAGCGGCAAGGGAACGTTGGCCGGGATCACTTCACGAAGCGCCGTCATGCGCGCGGACGATAACGCGAGCGCGCCGCTTTCGCCGTCCGAGCGCGTCGCTTTCGCCGTCCTGCGGCGTCGGGCTTCCTCGAAGCGTGCTCGGCGGGGCGAA